>NZ_PJBX01000124.1:0-43495 GCF_002836335.1 Psychrobacter sp. Sarcosine-02u-2
GGAGATATAGATAAACGTTTTCTGAGGAATACTTGTTTATATTTTGATGATATGAGACTGGTGAAAAATATTTTAAATGAATATCAAGACTACGATAATCATTTAAAATATTTACAGCTAGATAAGAACCAAGTTTTTGCTATAGTTGTATATAAAAACTACTATCCAAACGATTTTTCAAAACTGAATTCGAACAGGGGTCTGATATACAATATATTTAATGATGTAAAACTCAGTTTGATAGATAAAAAGATAACTCAAATTACTGAAAAGATTCATGAAATAGAGGAAAGTAAGTCAGAGATTTTAAATGAAATGCTATTGTCTATTGATGAGCTTAATGCTGTTTATAGCTACTATTTAAATAGTCTGATTCGTAAGAAACATGATATTGTTAGATGCATAAAGGTTGATAGTGAAACGGTTGATATTGATAGGTATGACGAAGACGTATTTCTAAAGCTTGAAAGTTCAAAAAATAAAAAAATTGAGTTTAACTCGCAAAATAGTAACTCTTACTGGTTTAGTTCTAGCGATGTGTCTTTTTCGGATGTTGAGGGTTTAACTAATTCGCAGCTCATATATAGTGAGCGCTTAGCTATTATAAGAGCTAAAAACAACGAAGGGCAAAAAGAGATATCTAATAATTTAAGCAGACTCAAGGATGAGCTTTACACTATTAAAAATAAGCCAATAAAGGAACTGCTTCAGGATATAGATATAAAAGAATTACTTCAAGATGAAGAAATACCTGATATACCTGAACAGTTGATGTTTTTTATTATAAATGGCTATATTAATGAGAACTATCCTGATTATATTTCTCTGTTTTTTGAATCTTCTATATCGAGATCAGATAAGAACTACGCGATGGTCGTCAATGGACGTCAAATGCCTAAGTTTGAACTAGAGTTAACCCATCAAGGCGAACTGTTATCAAGTTACTTATCAGAAGATGAGATGAGTACATCTAGTGTCTTAAATACTAGCATGTTAGGATATTTGTTGCAGACTACTGATTTTGTGAAGCATAAACAGAATTTTTTATATAAAATTTGTGATAAATCAGATATCTCAGTTGAGTTTTTAGCTATTTTGTTCGATAAGGAAGTCAGTTATCTAAGCTTACTCATTCCTATACTTATAGAGCAAGATGATACTGTTTTTGATGAGATACTGGATGATATTGAAGACGAACAGACAACTAATAATTACTCAAAAATTATCAGATATGGTATTGATATTCTAGATACCTCTAGCTATCTATCTGAAAAAATTAATATATTTTTATCCCAAAGAAACGATTATATCGATTTTGTAATGAATTCTCTTTCAGAGAATGAAGGGAAATTCAAACAGCTCAGTCTTTCCATACAACCTAAGTTCTCTCGCCTAGATGCTACAAACCTTGATTTATTCAACTGGCTCGGTGAACAAGGATTTTTTTCTATTGAGTTGGGTATAATTAAGGCTGCTTTGATGGGTAATTTATTACTATCATTAGATGAGCTAGAAGATAGGCTTAAAAATGCACCATTAACAACAATATGTGATTCTGAAATCAACTATTTAGTTAAAGATTTTTGGTCTGAAAACCTATCAGAATACATAAGAATTATTTTGTTAGATGCAGATGAGCATACTTTATATTCTGAAGATGAAGATGTTTATATAAAAGTCTTAAATGTGTTTGGTAGTCCAAATTCAATGATAGAGAGATTTATTGACATCACTTCTACTAAGATTAAAGATATAAGTAAAGTTGAGAACGAGCAGATTCGAAAGTATCTTGTTGCAAATTCGAAAGTTTATTACTCGTGGTCCAATGTCTTTAGATATTTTTCTGAGTCTTATGAAGACCAAGACGATCAAGGTGTTTATCGAGAAATAGATGCTGCACTTATCAAGTTCTTAGAAGATGGAAAGAGTGATCTGCAAGCTACTGATTATATAGAGTTGGACGTTTTAGAAAATGAGGACTGGCAGAGCATTAAAGCTGAGTTTGACAGACATCTTTTTTTAAGTTATCAATTAAGTAATGAAGTATATAAAAAAGTAATAGGTATAACTGATAATAATTGGGATAATTCAGATCTAGAAAGTATAAGCCAAGAAAAAATACAGACTCTAATATCTCTTGAAAAGCTAAGTTTAACTTCTGAAAACTGGGAACAAGTCAAAGAACACGCATCTAATGAGGTTGTGTTGGCTTTTTTAGTTAAATATCATTATACATTAATATATGATTTGGATTCTATTGAGCTTCGTCCAGAAGATATCGAAGCCTTATTTTGTTCTGATGAAATTATTAACCAGCACAAGCAAGTTTTAGCTGAGTCTAAAGCTATCAACCTTATAGTAAGTAATGACACTGTTCGTAAGAAAATTATTGAGATATATGAAAGTGAGAGAATGTCTTTGCCTGTTTATGACCAGCTTCTTAAACATGCTGACTCTGAGGAACTAAAAAAGTTACTGTTAAAACAAATTAAGTATTTAAATAAGCAGGAAATCTTAGAAATTCTCAGACTATTGGACGAGCCTTATCAGAAACTAGACAACGGTCAAGCAGTAGAGTTCGAAAACACTGATGAAAATAGAGCTTTAATACACGAGTTGAATCTTAAGCAAATCGTAATGAAAGTTATTAAGCCAACAAGACCAAAAGGTAATCCAGTTGGCAAGAAAATACTCTCTACAAGATTACAAACCCGTGTGCTTTCTGATGAATAATAGTTGTCTTGTGACGCGTTTTAGCCCTGACAGTAGCGGCTATCCTGACGGGCTAGGCGAGTTGCGGGCGTATCGTTTTGAGATGGTCTCGAGGTAACAGGAACGGCTCAAACGACAACGACCGCCTCGCCTAGACTGGCAGATAATAGCGGATGGCAGGATCAGCTCCCACAACCTCTTAGCCAAAATCATCCCACCTTTTGACCACTTCCAATACTCCTACACTTCAAACTTGTGCAGACTACTTAGCGGGATATCCTGTGATGTCTTGAATACTTTGATATAAAGGTTTTAAGCGCTCATACATTTTAAGATAAACCTCGTTATAAAGGCGTTTGTAGAGCTGGACATTGGCCTCAATAGGCAAGAATTCATCGCCTAAATGGGTCATGGCCTCACTTGCGGTTGCATGGTCAGGGTAGATACCCAGTCCAACTGCGCAGTTGATGGCAGCGCCTAAACCTGAAGCCTCGTAAGTGTGCGGGCGATAAGCGGGTATACCAAAGATATCGGCAGTAAGCTGCATCGCTGAGTCACTTTGGGAGCCGCCACCGGAGACACGCAGGTGTTTAATGGTTTTGCCCGTGCGCTTTTCAATGGTATCGAAGCCAAGTTTTAGCTCATAAGCCAGTCCTTCCAAGATAGCGCGATAAACGTGCGCCCTCGTATGCACATCCCCAAAACCAATGAGCGCGCCTTTACCTTCAAGTCCTGGATGACGGACGCCGGGTGACCAATACGGCTGCATCATTAGCCCCATACAACCCGCCGGAATATCTTTGACTGCCTGATCGAGGAGTTTTTCGGTATCGATGCCTTGGGTCTTTGCTAGCTGCTCTTCATAGTGAGCAAATTGTTCCTTAAACCAGCTAACCATCCAAAAGCCGCGATAAATCATATACTCATGATTGTAGTAGTTTGGCGCAGCAGCAGTGTAGGCGGGCATGTGCTTAAGGATTTCGACGTAATTGCTCGAGGTGGTGTTAATAGTCGCAGTAGTGCCAAAGCTTAAACAGGCAGTGTCGGCTGCCAGACCTGCTGAACCTAATGCTTCGCAAGCTTTATCGCTAGCGGCAGCAATCATCGGCGTGCCCTCTAAAATCCCCGTGGCTTTAGCTGCCTTTGCGCTGATATGACCAAGTGGCTGACCTGGCGGTACTATCTTAGGCATTTGTTCAGGTCGACAGCTAAATAGACGCCATTTTAAATCTTTGGATTTTAGCCATGTTTGCGCTTTATAGTCATAAGGCAAATAGCCTAGGGCGTGACCAGTGGAGTCGGCAAGTTCTCCTGTAAGCTGATATGTCAGGTAAGCAGATAGATTGACGTAATGAGCGGTCTTTGCCCACATCTCTGGTTCATGGTGTGCAAGCCAATTACAGCGGGCTTTTTGCTGTGCCTCTTGTACCAGCTCGCCCATGCCAATAATTTTGGTTAGTGGGCTTAAAAAACCAATATCGTTGGTTTCGCCGCGGCGTAAATCCATCCAAACAATAGCAGGACGCAGTGGCTGCATGTCTTTATCGAGACAAATCATGGTATAGCGCTGGGTGGCGAGACTGACGCCTGCGATTTGGGCGGGTGTTATATCGCTGGTGTGCCACAGTTGCTGACAAGCCTCGCTTAGCTTTTGCCAATAATAATCGGCATGTTGCTCGGCAAAATTGGGCTGAGTAGAAAAATAGGGTTCAATAGGGACGCGAGCTTTGGCTATCTCAGTTCCAAACTGATCAAAGATAAGCGCTCTGACACTTTGCGTACCATTATCAATGGCTAAGAAATAAATAGGGTCATCAAGGTTCGTGGTCATAGTCGTCCTTAACTATGTAGTCATATAAATTAAGCCGCAGGCAAATGGTAGTAGCGCTGCCATAATTTTTGATAACGCTCAACTTCTTGCTGCCATTTCTGCTCATTCCAGCCGAGCTCTTGCTGACATATTTGCTTTAGTCTTGTGCTGATAAGCGGCGTCATTGCGCCATGCGGCAGGATTAAACCCAAGCGTGTACGTCGCAGTAGTAAATCATCTAAATGAATGACCTGCTCATGGCGCGCGGCAAAACGAATCTCTGCCCAAATGGTATTGCTGTCGGTGATATAAGCCAAATCTTCCTCATACGCAAGCTCTAGTAAAGTATCAAGCTGGCGACCGTAAAACCCTTGCAAGCGTTGTTGTAGAGCTTTTGGTAAAGTAAAAAATTTAGGATGGGTTGGCGCGGTATTGCTAAAGACGTGATCGCCATTTATGGTTTGCTTTTGAATAACAGATTTATCAAGTTCAAGCACTTCTTGGCATCTCGCAAGGACATCTAAAGCAATCAGGCGAAAGGTCGTTAGCTTGCCGCCGCTAACGGTGACCAGATTGTTATCTAGCCATACGCTATGGTCGCGCTTTTCTTTACTTGGGCTTACGCGCTTACCATCACCGCCTTCTGATATCAGCGGACGCACGCCTGCCCACGTACTGATGACATCTTTTCGGTTAAGCTTGGCATCATTAAACAGCTCGTTAGTCGCCGTTAATAGATAATCGACCTCTTCATTCGTGATGCCGACCTCGCTATCGTCCAAAGGTGGATGATCCAAATCGGTAGTACCAAGCACGGTGCGATTTTCCCACGGAAAGACAAATACCGCTCTTTTATCGACAGGATGCAAAAAAGTATAGGCTTGCTCGATTGGCAAGCGCTCTTTGCTCACGACCAAGTGACTGCCGCGTGACGGACGAATTTGCTTATGAAAACTTTGCTCAGTCTGTTTACTGGCTTGCATCCGTAAGGTATCCGCCCAAGCGCCTGTGGCACTGACCACCACTTTGGCGTAAATATTGTAACTTTGAGCATTGCTTTGAACATTGTTTTGAATATTGTTTTGAGCATTGTCCTCAGAAGAAGTGTCTTTGAGCGTTGCGCCTACTACCAAGCCTTGTTCATTGGTAATCAACGTTTCGGCTTTTAGGTAATTAATCGCCTGCGCACCGTCGTGAATCGCCTCAGCAAGGACGCGCATCACCAGCCGCGAGTCATCGGTCACCGCATCGCTAAATTGACTAGCACCCAAAAATTTGTCTTGTTTGATATTTGGGTTCAGGCTAAGAAAGGCGTCTTTTTTAAAGTACTTAGAATAGCGCTTGCCCGCCAGTCCATCGTAAACGCGTAATAAAGTATTAAATATCCATGGCGGTGGAAACTTGCCTTTATAATGCGGCATGATGTAGTGCATTTCATTCACAAGGCCGCTTGCTTCACTGAGCATACGCTCACGCTCGCGCACGCTCAGTAAAGTAGTTTTATAGTCACCCGAGGCAATATAACGTAACCCACCATGTACCATTTTGCTAGAGCGGCTGGACGTGCCCCAAGCAAAGTCTTTTTGCTCGATAAGTAATACTTTAAGGCCGCGCCGTGCCGCTTCGCGCGCAATTCCAGCGCCCGTAATACCGCCACCGATAATCAGCATATCCCAAGGTTCTGCTTGAGACGAGCCACGAGATAAAGGCGCTAATGCTTGTTGGCGTTGCTTGGTTTGAGTCATATCTCACTCTTCTTAATTGGTTTATTACTTTTCAAGCAATACGCCCGGGTTCATACGCTTTTCAGGGTCTAAACTTTTGAGCATATCATGGGTTACTTGCATGCCAAGCCTACCTTTTTCAGCGGCAAGGTACGGCGCATGATCACGGCCAACGCCGTGTTGATGCGAGATGGTCGCTTTACCATTAGCAAGGCTAACACAGGCAGCATGTTTGATTTTTTGCCAGCGCTGTAAGGTAGTCGCATGGTCTTTTGCCGCGCGGAAAAAGTAAGTGGTATAAAGGCTGGCACCTTGTTTATAGACGTGTGAGATATGAGTAAAGGCCATGACCTCCTCGCCTTCATCTCCCAAAGCGTTTTGCACCGCTTCTTGCATCTGCTGCATTTGCTCGTCGATGTTGTTCCAATTGGTTGCCGTCTCAAAGGTATCGACCATGATGCCTTTGTCCCATAAAGTGCCACGCAAGTAAGGGAATTTAAAACGTCCATGCGCCCACACGCTACCCATAATATCGGTGATTTTACCAGTGACACTACCGTGCTGCTTCAACAGCTTATTAAACTGCGTTAGCGCCAATTTATTCTGCGCCTTATCGCCTGATACGCCGTAAGTGAGCATAACCTTATCTGAGCTCAGCCCGCGAGCTTTTAGATAGGTGCTAATGGCTAAAAACTGGCTCGGTGACGTGCCTAAATGTAGATGCGCATCAGTTTCGACAGCATTACTTAAACGTAGCATGGACAAGCGAACATTTTTTTGCACGGCTTGTCTAAGTACTTCTTTACCAGCTTCCCAATTGGGTAGGAAAGCCACTTTAAATAGTTCTTCCTCAGGCTGCGGCTGTACGCGCATTTTGACTTCGGTAAAAATACCAGCACGACCTTCGGTACCCATCAACATCTCGCGCAAATCAGGCCCTGCTGATGACGCCGGAATATCAGCGATATTAAGTACACCCTGCGGGGTGACCAACGTACCGCCCGCAAACATCTGCTCGATACGCCCGTAGCCCAATGACTGCTGACCACTAGAGCGCGCGGCAATCCAACCGCCAAGCGTCGATAATTCCCAAGACTGCGGATAATGTCCTAAGCGGTAACCCTGTGCGTCCAATTGTGCTTCAACCGCTGGCCCTTGTGTACCCGCGCCAAAAGTAGCAATTTGGCTCTCGGTATCTAAATCGATAAGCTGATCCATCTTACTCATGGCAATGGTGAGTACCGGGCGTGAGCCCTTTTGCGGATTGATATGTCCAACAACTGAGGTGCCGCCGCCAAAAGGAATGACGATAAGGTCGTGATCGTGAGCCAGTTTCAATAAAGTCTCGACATCAGCGGTCGATTCGGGAAAAGCAACACCGTCAGGGAACACTTCAAAGTCGCCGCTGTGCATGGCTATCCAATCTGGGAAGCTTTGACCGCGTGCGTGTCTGAGCCTCACTTCTTTATCGATAGATACGGTTGCAAGCTTAGTCATCGCAGCAGGCAGGCGCGATTTTGGCACAGTTTTTAGTACCTGTTGTAAGCTGACAGAGGAGAGTTTTTTGGTTTTGCCGATATGTGATTTGATCAGCTTTGCGCCATGTGACGAGACTTTCTTATTGATACTGACATTGCCCCAACCGTTCCAGCGTGTCTGCTCAATAGGGGTGTTTCCGGACGTGCTATTGGATGCATCGGTAGGGTTGTTATCTTTTGCAGGGGTATCTAAAATGATGCTGTCAGCATCATTGATGGCTACTGCGGTAGAGGTGGAGTTTTTACTAAAAAGGGATTTTATTTTGCTCATAGGGACATACCTGTCAATTTATTATATAGTCAAACTTTATATAAATCGGACATGGGTCAGGCGCGCGCAGTCTACTATCCTGTAGTCATTTCACTCGTCTTCCCTGTATCCAAATTATCTTGAACCGACTATCACTTTTATTTAGGGTGAGATTTAGGTCTGGTTTTCATAATCAGGAGCAATTTAACGATAGCTGAACGACTGATAATTAGCTTGAACCAACCCTGCTAAATCTATCGTGTTAAAGCCAAATTGCTTATTCTCTGAGCATAGCACAATATAAACGAAAAATTTATACAAACTCGTCATTTGTATAATAAAAATTCATACGGTAAGCATGATTGTTGCCTTCTGATGAATTAACAAACTCTCGTTATGTCCTTTATTAACTCTTAAAATTGCTACCTTTCTCTTTTGACTCTTGTCTTTATAACATTCAAATAATCCTTAATATCAGTATTCGCTATCAATAAATATTCATAACCATCAATAACTCGCAAAAAACGTGAATAATTAACCATCTAATAGCCATTAATGGGCGCAAACTTGTTAAAATAGGGCACTAATTTTTCTTGATGGACATCGATTTATGACCACTGCCGCTGCCACTCCTGCATTACCTACTATGCCTACTATCAAAGAAGACCGCATCCTCATTCTCGATTTTGGCTCGCAGTACAGCCAGTTAATCGCTCGCCGTGTGCGCGATTCTGGCGTTTTCTGTGAGATGTTCCCTTACGACATCGACACTCAGCGTATCATCGATTTTGGCGCAAAAGGCGTCATCTTATCGGGTGGCCCTGAGAGCGTCCATGCAGATAACAGCCCGCGTATCAATGACGCGGTGTTTGACCTAGGCGTGCCTGTATTGGGTATTTGCTACGGTATGCAAGCGATGGCAGATCGTTTTGGCGGGCAGGTTCATGCCAGTGATATTCATGAGTTTGGTGCGGCGACCATCGAAGTAAATGGTCACTCGCAGCTGACTGACGGTATCGAAGACAGCAAGACTGACGGCGCGGCTGCCAAGCTAAACGTTTGGATGAGCCATGGTGATAAAGTCATCGAAGCGCCTGAAGGCTTTGACATCGTTGCTAGTACGCCAAGCTGCCCGATTGCGATTATGGCTAATGATGACAAGCAATACTACGGTCTACAGTTCCATCCTGAAGTGACGCACACCCTACAAGGTCAAGCGCTGCTAGGTCGTTTTGTCCATCAGATTTGCGATTGTGCTGGTGAGTGGACTCCAGACAATATCGCTGATATGCGTATTGCGCAGCTCAAAGAGCAAATCGGTGACAAGCAAGTATTGCTCGGACTATCGGGCGGCGTGGACAGCTCAGTCGTTGCAGCACTATTGCACAAAGCCATTGGCGATCAGCTGACTTGTGTGTTTGTGGATAATGGTCTGCTACGTCTGCATGAAGGCGATCAGGTCATGCAAATTTTTGCAGAAAACATGGGCGTAAAAGTCATCCGTGTTGATGCCGAAGATTTGTTCTTAGATGCGCTAGCAGGCGAGTCTGATCCAGAGAAAAAACGCAAAATCATTGGTAAAACCTTCATCGACGTGTTCGCTGATAGTGCGCGTCAAGTGAGCGAGCAGAGCGATGGTAAAGTTGTTGAGTTCTTAGCACAGGGTACGATTTATCCTGATGTCATCGAATCTGCTAAGTCACATCAAGGTAAAGCACACGTCATTAAGAGCCATCATAACGTTGGCGGTTTGCCAGATGACTTGGCGTTTGAATTGGTTGAGCCGTTACGCGATCTATTTAAAGATGAAGTGCGTAAACTTGGTATCACGCTTGGCTTACCTGCCAAAATGATCTATCGTCATCCATTCCCAGGTCCAGGTTTGGGCGTGCGAATCCTTGGCGAAGTGAAAAAAGAATACGCCGATGTCTTGCGCCTCGCTGACGCTATCTTTATGCAGGAGCTTGAGCGTTCAGGCTGGTATGACAAGACCGCGCAAGCCTTTGCCGTATTCCAACCAATCAAATCGGTCGGCGTGGTCGGTGATGGCCGCCGCTATGCGTGGGTCATCGCGCTACGTGCCGTTGAAACTGTAGACTTTATGACCGCGCGCTTTGCCCATCTACCGTATGATTTGATCGAGACAGTATCGAATCGCATCATGAATGAAATCGCGGAAGTATCTCGCGTGACGTATGATGTGTCGAGTAAGCCGCCGGCGACGATTGAGTGGGAATAATTATTCATATGCTATGATTGTAATATCAACGCAAAGGAGTGATGGACTATGAAACTGGTTCATGTGGGACAAAACGAGTGGATGTTTGAAGATGACGTTAGCGATAAGTCGGCTGACAATAGATCAAATGCGCTTGGCGCTGGTAGAGCGCTTAATCTTAAAATAAAAGCCTTTGTAGATGCCGAGGTAAAAAGAGGTCGTGATATCAACGATATTATGAATGAAGTCATGACCAAATTTCAGCATGAAATTGTGCAAGACTTTGATGAGCAGCCGCCAACCTCATTCCAAGTGATACAGATGACGCTGGAGAAAGAAGGTTATGAAGTGGCTCGTGATATTGCTCAGTTTTTAGTATTAGAGAATATGAATGACCCTGATGCTTACTTTAACTTAGCATTTTTGTGTGAGCAGCATGATGACAGCTTTTTAGCACTATTGAGTAGCCGCGAATGTATGCGCCTATACTTAGAGTATTTCCCCAAAAACTTTAATTGGCAAAAAAGTAAGCTGCCATGGGGCATCATGGAGAACCGTCCCTTTTTGCGAGCGCTGTTTCAGCTGGCAAATGTCTATGCTGACAATATGAGCTTTGATGAAGCCTGCGAGCAGGGAGAAAGGCTGCTACAAGTTTGCCCTAATGACAACCTAGGTATGCGTGAAGCGCTGATAGAATGGTACATGTTTACCGAAGAGTATCAGAAAATAATTCGAATTTGCGACAACTATCCAGAGGATATGCTTGCAAATATCGCTTTCGGTAAGGTGCTGGCTTACTGTTATCAAGATAAATTAGATAAGGCTGAAAAAGAGTGGGATATCGCAAAAGATAACTTGCCTGAAGTGGCGCATGAAATTCTTAAAAAGCGTCATCCTAGACCACGCGGTATGGGTATCAATAGTTATGGTATCGAAATTGGTGGTAAAGAGCAGGCTTATCTCTACTGGCAAGATATGGGCGATTGGTGGGAAGAAAATACTACCGCTCAAACCCTGATTGAGAAAAAACGTGCTGAGAAAAAGAAGAAAAAATAATTTGATTTAGCGGCACTTCTCTTTAGTTAAAACACTCAACTTAGTTGGGTGTTTTTTGTTTTAAACATAAAAGTTTTACTCGATAAGTTTTGCTTCGATAGCAGCAACTTTGTTTATTAACTTATTATTAAATTCTAAATGGCCTAAAGAGTAGTGAGCTTTTCGATGACAGGTAGGACATAACGCAATAACGTTTTGAGGTAAGTCCGCACCACCATCTGCCAATCTGGTTAGATGATGAACTTCCAGATAAGGTCCAGATTTAGTTTCAAATGGAGCTGTCTCATTACATCCCTCGCATATACCATTAGCTCTTTTTTTTGCATACAGCTTAATTGCTGTACTACGGTTTTGAATAGATTGAATTTTTTCTTGAGTGCTTGCGTGGGTTGGTGTTGAACTTAAGGCAATTTCTCGTAATTGCTGTAATGATTTACCTTTACTAGGCTTAGTGATATAAACGGCTTTAGGGGCTTCAACTACTTTAGATGGCAGAGTTTGAGTTGTATCAATATTTTTAGTATTAACCATATCTAGATGAAAAACGATAGCGTCACGAAGCTCGCCATTTCTATCTGGCCGTTCTTCAATATGATGAAAAACGTAATTACAATACCCTAAAAACCGTACAAAGCCTCGTGATGTTGATTCGAAAAGTAGAATTTCTTTATTGTTTTTTTGATGGTCATGAATTGCCAAATTACCTTTGGTCATTCTCATGTCGCCTTCTTGGCCTTCACCCGTATATTTAAAGGTGCCGTTAGGGTCAAAATCATCAATATAGCCATATTCGCCGCCAGCATCGCCGGTAAAAATAAATATATATGGATGCTCGGCAGGCGTTGCTATGCCACCATATTGTTGCCCTTTATATATACCGTGTATATCAGAACGACGGTTATAGATTTTTCCTATTTCAAACACTATGGCTTCCTTGTTTTTTTATTAAGCTAATAGAGTTTACTATAGTTGATAACAGTTGTTCTGTCTCTTGCCTTTAATTGTAAGTTTTGGAGTTTATAAAAGCCTATTATGTGAATCTAAAAAAATAGCGGTGCTCTGCAAAGTAAAGAACACCGCCACTGCTTATAAAATTTAGCTGTTAAAAACCTAAACCCTAACCCCGCACATTCACCACATAACGCCCAACCGTTTGACTCGCCATAAAGCGATCTAAATACTCAGGTGTCTGCTCTAACGTAATCTCTTCGCAGTAATTCTCTAAATTAGGCAATTTCATATCGGTGGCGACTCGCTGCCAAATGGCTTTTTTATCGTCCAATGGAATATAGACCGAATCAATACCGAGTAGGGACACTGCGCGGGTGATAAACGGCAGTACCGTCATCGAAAATTCAGCACCGCCCGCCAAGCCGCAAGAGGTAACCGCGCCGCCTGCTTTGGTTTGTTTTAGCAAGTTGGCTAGATAATCGCCACCGATGGTATCAATAGCGTTTGCCCATAGCTCACGACCGACAGGTTTATCGCCGATTTCATTGATGGTATCGCGATGACGGACTTCGCCCGCACCAAGCTCTTTTAGATAGTCGCTTTGCTCCGGCTTGCCAGAAAAGGCGATGACCTCATAGCCAAGCTGATTTAATATGGCGATGCTGATACTACCGACGCCGCCGGTTGCACCCGTGACGGCGACTGGTCCGTCTTCAGGCTTTGCGCCCATTTTCTCTAACTTTTGCACACTTAAGGCTGCGGTTAAGCCACCAGTACCATATATCATGGCTTCTTTTAGCGTTAAAGAAGATGGGCATTCGACCGCCCAATCAGCAGGGATAGATATCATCTGGCTGAGACCGCCATCGGTATCCATGCCCAAATCATAACCAAAGACCACGACTTCTTGGCCTTCAGAAAACGTGCCAGACTTGTCATTAACCACCACGCCTGCAGCATCAATACCAGGAGTGTGCGGGTAGTTTTTGGTGATTCTTTTATTGCCCGATGCCGACATCGCATCTTTGAAGTTTAATGATGAGTAATGCACTTCAATCAATAGGTCATTTTTAGGTAAGTCGCTGACACTACGCTGCTCAATGCTTTTTTTAAATTCACCGCTGCTAGTCTCGTGAACCACTAAGGCTTTAAAGGTTTTGTTATTCGACATGATATTAATCCTTTTTTATTGCTTTTATAGTAAATGCTCTTTGCACAAGCAGCTTAAGGCTTAATCAATATCTTACCTTTTTTCTCTGACTGGACGTCTTCTGAAACCGCTTTTTGAATATCGTCTAAATCATAGATACCGCCAATAGGTAATTTTAGGATACCGCTTGAGGCACGCTCAATCAGCTCTTTAATTAAACGCTGCTTATCATCGGCGCTGATCTCTTGCATCAAATCGCTTGCCCAAAAACCTTTAACTTTAGTCAAATTAAAAATCAGATTGCTTGGGTTTAGCATTAGTGGTTCGCCAGACACTGATCCTAATGACGCCATTGCGCCATGCTTACCGAGTAGTGACAGCAGCTCACCGCCTGATTTGCCGCCGACCGCATCGACCGCGCCGCTTATTTTGGCGTCACCAACGATTTTTTGTACTTGCTCTTTCCAGTCGTCGTTATCGGTCACGACGTTATTTTCAGTGATACCAAGCTCGATAAGCTCTTGTTCTGACTCTTTGCTGCGTACCAAATTAATCGTATTGATATGACGCTCAGGCGCCAGCATCGCCATCGATTCACCGACCGCACCATTGGCAGCGTTTTGGATAAGCCACTGACCGGGCTTAATATTTAAAAACTCAATCAGCAGCAGTGCACTCATCGGCATGGCAATTAACTGGGCGGCCATTTCATCATCGATGGCATCTGGAATAGGGATAAGGCTTTTTGCCGGAGCGACAAAATATTCCGCCCAAGTGCCTGATATACCTGAAACAACAACGCGCTGACCTTTCTTAACCCCTTCAACATCTTTACCTAAAGCGTCGATCGTACCGACGGCCTCAGAGCCACCAGTGGCAGGCAAATCAGGTTTATTGCCGTATTCGCCTTTTATGGTCACGATGTCGTGATTGTGAATAGAGGACAGGATAGTTTTGATACGGACTTCATTATTTTTGGGTTCTGGGGTAGGGCTGTCGGTGATACTAAGTACTTCTGAAGGTTTGCCAAATTCGTTATAAGTTGCGTGGCGCATAATGATTTCCTTTATTATTTTAATTAAATGTTTTCAATTTTTAAGCGACGTCAGTAGATAAATGCTTATCAACCTTAACAAGCGGGTCTTGCTAGCCGCAACCTGACTTTGGTAAATGAACGTTGTTGCTGTTTATCAGTATATTGCCAGGCAGGGTAGAGCCGGTTGCCATAAAAAATGGCAGCGCTCTTAATAAAGAACGCTGCCATTGTCAATAAAACGAGGGTTAGCTAAATAATAAATGAATAATAATTCAAGGTTTTAGCAGTACCTTACCTTTTTTGCCTGACTGCAATTTGCCATCGACCGCTTTTACGATATCGGCCAAATCAAATACCGCTTCTACAGGCAGTTTTAATTGTCCATCCATCGCTCTATCGATCAACTCATTCACTAGGCGCTGCTTATTCTCCACACTCATCTCTTGACTGAGTTTACTGCCCCAAAATCCTTTCATCACCGCTTGCTTGAAAATCATATGGGTCGGATTGATGACCATAGGTTTGCCCGACATCGCGCCAAAGGCGGCGAAGGTGCCACCATGACCGAGTAACGATAACAAATCGCCGCTATTTTCGCCGCCGACCGAATCCACCGCCGCACTGATTTTATCATTACCGATGATCGCTTTGACTTGCTCTTTCCAGTCATTATCTGAGGTGTTGATATTGTTTTTGATACCGAGAGTATCTAGCTCTTTTATGGCATCGTCACTTCTTACCAGATTAATGGTTTTGACGCCGCGCGCCGCCGCTAGCATGGCAAGCGATTTACCAACGGCACCGTTGGCGGCGTTATGAATAACCCATTGACCGCTTTCTACTTCTAAGAACTCTAATAGCATCAACGCACTCAGCGGCATGGCAATTAACTGCGCGGCCATTTCATCTTCTAAACTATCAGGGATAGGAAACACCATATCGGCGGCGGCGACGAAATACTCTGCCCATGTTGCTTGTACACTGGCAGCCGCGACGCGTTGACCGACTTTTAGGTCTGTAACCTCACTGCCAACGGCATCGATAACGCCCAATGCTTCACTACCACCGATAGCTGGCATTTCAGGTTTAAAGCCGTACTGACCGCGAATGGTAAGCAGGTCATGATTATGGATGGAGGCGAGAATGGTTTTGACGCGCACTTCATTGGCTTTTGGCTCAGGAATTGGGCTATCGCCAAGGCTTAATACTTCAGTTGGTTTGCCAAAATGATCATAGGTTGCACTACGCATAATAAATCCTTTTTTTAATTGTTACGTTTTTTCAAATGTTTTTGACGAGCGAATAAATTTGTAGCCATCAACAGTAGCAAACCCAGCTTGCTTGTCGCAATATTACTTTGGTAAAACAAAGTAGTCAGCGATAACTTAGCAACTTCTAGTTGGTACTACGAGCAGCTTTTTCTGTATCTAGCTGCTTTGGACTAATCACTTTAAAGTTATTGTCGACCAAATTAGTTAGTAGCGGTTCACCGTTATCATTGACCCGAAACAGCCCATATTCTGCCGCTTCAAATGTTTCGCCATGGCCTTCTTGGAAGAAAAAAGCATTGGTCGCAAGCTGCATTACGCCGTTACGGATACGGTAATAAATCGCCATCTCATTAGAGGCTAGATTTTTAGGCTGATTGGCCGCTAAGCGCACAAATTGTCCGACGTTATGTTTGTCTAAAGCGACAATGACATAGCCTTGTTCGTTAATAGGATAGCTACCGGGGTCTTTATTTAAGGCGGCAAATACGTCACGCTCTAGCGTATAGCTAAGCGTCATATAGTCGCCTTGCATAAAGCCGCGCGGATCAACGGGTGCAAGCGCTAATAATACCGTATCGCCAGTCGTAAGATGGTTTTCATACTTTGCGATATTCCTCGTCATCACCACCAATACGAGCGCCAATCCAAGAAGGGCAATAATAATCGTAACTGCCGGTTTTTGTAGCCAATGCGCACTCGATGTGTCCTTAATCAAGCGCTTGGTCAAAATTTTATTATTCATGACAGCCGCTCCTGATTGTCGTTAGCACTCGGTTTTATATGCGCAAAATAGCCTTTGATAAGCAGCCAACGCAGCAGTAATAGCGCGATAGCGATGACCAGCATAGAGGCGGATTTGACCAATAAAGAAGTATCGAGCTGATAGTAATACCAAAATATATAACCGACCAAGGCAATAATGGCCAGTCCTAACAGCACGCGTTGGCTATTGGCAGTGGCGATAATGATAATCAAACTGGTGGCTAATAAGCCTGAGACATAAATGGAGACCACGCCAAGGATGATAATCGCAGCGCTAATGAGCAATCCTGCTGCTGATGATAGTTTGATGTGATAGCGCTTTAGAATGAGATAAGCGGCATAAAGACTGGCAAGCGTTAATAGTCCTTGGGCCAGATAATAGTTATAGCTAAAGGCTTCTCCATAACTATCAAAGCTATTGCCATATTCAGCAGCGATAAAATAGACGGAAACACTGAGCAAAACATAGGCGCTCGCATAGCCAATAGCATTAATGATTTCTAGAGCGTTCATTCGCCATTTGTGTGGAATAAAAGCAGCTAGCCTATAGCGTTGTAAATGAGTCACGCTAGTGATTAATGCCAATAATCCTAAGCTTGCTTCAGATAAGTGATAATAATTTAATAAGTAAAACAGGCAGCTTAAGGCTAAGGTGGCGCTCAATAAACGATAGATAAAATTGGGTATTACAACAGTCATCAACAGTTGTACAAGGAGCAATAGCATTATATTGAGTGGCTCTGTAATCTCACTCGCCAGTAAAGCATAGGCGATATATCCTTGACCTGCTAGCGTAATCGCAAAGGCTAAACTATCCCAAAAAGCGCTATGGCGCAAGCGGGCATTATAAAATAAGAATCCACCACTAATGCTTAATATCGCGCCAATGATAAATAGCGCTAGCGTACTATCAAGCAAGCCGGTGTTGTCTAAAATTAAGGTCAAAAACCCGATAAAAAATAGACTGGCAAATACGCCACTAAAACCAAAAAGCAAACTGATAAACCACGGGCTAGGCGCTGCAGCTGCATTATTTAAAAGCTTATCATTGACGTTTTGTGCGTCGATAAGCCCCTGCTGCTGCAATAGCAAAATCTCGGGCTGTTGCTGGTTATGGTTATGGTTGATATCATTATTCAGCTCATCATTCATCACTGTCTCCCTTACTAATAGAAGAGGTAGTGTCATCATTGTTGATATAAGCAACTTTGCGCAGCCATACAACTGCCGCCGAGCTCATGCCGATAAGGAGCAAGGCTAATACTAAAAATCCACCCGCGTCAAAATCATCTAATAGCCATTTGCCGACCCAAAACATCACTACAGTAATGATAGAAAATGAAAAATAAGTCAGCATCAGTAAATCAGGACGGCGCTGATAAAACTGCCAAAGCATAAAGCCGCACCAACCCAACCATAAGAGGGTAGCGATAAGCGTTGCCCAGATATTGCCATTATCAAAGACCGTGACAATCGCCAGATACGTCATAAAAAACGTACTTAATGAACCGATGACATAAGTGCTCCAGTGCAAGCTGGATTTGGTTGGTGAGCTGTTTATTTGAGCAGTGGATTTTTTAGCGTTAATACGATGAAACAGATGGGAAGTAGAGAAGGGGGCTTTATTATCGAAACCAATCAGCCAACTATAAAAGGCAATAAAATTAAATAGCGCGAGGACGGCTACTTGAGAGATGTTTTGCAGGTGATGGTTGATAAATTGTAGATTTGCGACATCTAAATAGAGTGCCAAACAGGCATTGATTAGCCCTAACCACAGCAGCCATAACGCAGGGAAACGGGCGATAACGACCCAAGGGATAATCAGTATTGCCCAAGCAAAGAAAAGCTGCCACGTATCAGCGCCCGTTTGATAGACCTGCCCAAATAGCGCCAATAAGCTACCGGTAATAATACTAGCGACCAGCAATAACAACTGCCGAATCAGTTGAAACCGTTGTCTAAGCTGCCTAAAAGACAGTGACACATAAAGCGCAATGGTGATTGCCAGCGCCCCTTCAACTAAGGCGAATTTGCCTATTTTGCCCAAGTTTTGCCAGTTATAAGCGATAAAAAACACTAGGGATAAGACCAGTGCTACCGCGCCAACAATTAGCAGCGCCTTATCAAAAAAGTCGAGCCACGTGCGTTTACTCGGATAGACTTCTAGATGCGTTGCTGCTGCCTCGGCATTTTTAAGAGGGAGGATATCTTGCTGCAGTAACTGCTCGATAGTACGCCGTGCGTGGCTCATAGTCGCCTCTGATTAAAAAACAGTTTTAGGCTATCTTAGCTGTTTTTACGCTGGCATAATGTACTAAAGTTTATAAATTACTAAATTTTATAAAAGCATCAATAAAACTCAATCCTACTTAGCAGGTGCTCTTGGATTAAATAGGCGCAAATATAGGCGCTCGGCCAAGCGACCATAAAGGCATATTTCCACGAATTAAACAGCGTGATAAAAAAGCCTTCGACAAATCCTACATTGATCAGTAGCAGGGCCGTCGAGATAATCGTCGACATCATCAGCGCCATCAAAAAGGTGAAAATCAGCCGATAGTATTTGCGCCGCGTGCGTATTCTGACGGTCGGGAAGTTTGCCATAATATTCTGTTGTCCTGCTTGATGAGAGCCACGTTTCACTGCTGCTGTAAACGTGATATTTTGCGATGAGAGAAGATGAGATAAAGCATTGCTCATGCTTAGCGGCGACTATGATAACGCGTGATGACGGCGAGGTAAAATGGTTATTATCAATCATCAAGTTCGCCTTATTATATTGTTATCATTCAGTTTTAATAATTTGTCGCCATTCATGCTGATGAAGTAAACTTAGCACTGTCCAAAACAACTCTATGAGGATAAAAATGTCTGCCAATCCAAGTAATTTAGCGCAGAACGTAGAAAAATATTTATCCAAAAATTCATGTAAACAAAGGACGCTTGGCATCATCGGCGGCATGAGTTGGGAAAGTACCGAAAGCTATTATCGACTCATAAATGAGGGTATCAAAGCTAGACTTGGCAATTTACATTCAGCAGATTTACTGATTCATAGCGTGGACTTTGCACCGATTGAGGCGCTGCAAGCACAAGGCGCATGGGATGAAATGGGCAAAGTATTGGCCAATAGCGGCAAACGTCTGCAAGCGGCTGGCGCGCAAGGTTTGCTTATCGCGACTAATACCATGCATAAAGTCGTCGATGACGTCCAAGCCGCTACCAATCTGCCGATTATTCATATTGCTGATGTCACCGCTGCGGCGATTAAGCAGCAAGGGCTAACCAAAGTTGCGCTACTTGGCACACAGTTCACCATGACAGAGAATTTTTATAAGCAGCGTTTGATAGATGCGGGTTTGCAAGTGTTGATACCAGAGACAGGCGCACGAGCAGAGGTACATCGCATTATTTATGAGGAGCTGTGTCAAGGTCAGCTAGTTGATAGCTCACGCCAGTATTATCAGCAAGTGATTGAAGACTTAGCGGATAAAGGCGCAGAAGGTGTGATTTTGGGTTGTACCGAAATTGGACTGCTGATTCAGCAAGTAGACAGCCCAATCCCTATATTTGATACCACTGCAATTCATGCAGCAGCAGCGGTGGATTTTTTATTAAGTTCTTGATTTTAAGGTTAGTGATTTTAAAATAGTTAATTTTAAAACGGTTGAACTTAAACCCATTGCATTGACTACCTATAAACCGCGCGAGGAACGTTTATGTTTTCTTCTCATACGGTGTTTTTGCAGGCGTTTTTGTAGTCGACGACGCAGCCTTGTAATACGGCGTAAAGGTGAGAGTTTCCATACCGTGGTCGGTAAAATATCGCGAAACGAGGCACTGGTGCCGGTTTGGGCGCGAAACTCCTCCGACCTTTGCGCTGCTTCTTCGGCTGGCATATTTTTACCTTTGCGCCAGCCGCCGTATAGATATAATCCTGCGCCCATCAACGCCGTTGCTACCATGCCTGCTGGAAACGATAGCCAAAGCGCATCGGCTCCAAGGAATGGATAAAGCCCGAACGCAAAGCCAAGGCGCACAGGATACATCGAAATCACCATGACGATCAGCGGCCAAACCACATAACCGTTGGCACGCATGGTACCAAAGAAAACTTGCGCGATGCCAAAAAAGATAAAGCCCCATGTCGCCATCAACTGAATATGGCGCCCAATCGGCACGGCGGCGCTGTTACTACCGAGGAATAGCTCCAAAATAGTCTCATCAAAAATGCTTAATACCCCAATCATAGCGCCCGTCAATATCACGTTAAAGATAAGCCCCCAGCGCGTGATGCCCGCAACACGGTTCCATTGATTGGCACCGATATTTTGTGCGACCATGGCACTGGCCGCTGCACTGAGCGCCATTGCCGGCATCTGCACATAGGTCCAAAGCTGCTGCGTTGCGCTATAAGCGGCCGTGGTCTGCACCCCTTCACGATTGATCAGCGACAGCATCGTGAGCGCCGCTGATGAGATAACAATCATCTGCAGCCCCATCGGCAGACCCTTTGAAAACATCGAATTCAAAATCTCTTTGTCTGCGCGTAAAAAATGCAGCTCGGGAAGCTTAAGTGTCAGCACAGAACCACGCAAATACATAGTGACAATCATGCCAATCAGCGCCAGCGCGTTAGCGACAGCGGTTGCAAAAGCCGAGCCAAAGATACCCCATTCAGGAAAGGGGCCGATACCCAAAATCAGCACCGGCGTCAAAATCAGGTCGATAACGACCGAAATAATGATAAACCAAAGCGGCGTGGTAGAGTCGCCCGTTCCGCGCAGCGCCATCATGATTAGCGTAAAAGTTAAAGTGACAGGCATCGCTACAAAAATCATCCGCAGATAGGTCAGCGCAAGCTCTACCGCACTTGCTGGCGTACCGAGCAGGTTAAGCAGCAGTGGAGCAAATAGCCAGCCGATTGCCGACACCAATATACTGATCGGAATAATACTACCCAGCGCCGTGCCCATGGTTCTTTTCACCATGGTGTCGTTACGGCGCCCCATAGCTTGACCAATCAAAATAGTCGCCGCCATACCAAAACCGAAAACGAAGGAGATGAGAATAAACATCAAGATGTTGCCGTTTGCCGTCGCCGCCAGCGCTTCTTCCCCTAAAAACCGACCTACCCAGACGGCATTAATCGAGCCGTTCAACGACTGCAAGGCTGATGAGCCAAGGGTTGGCAAGGCAAATAGCAGCATGGTTTTGGCAATTGACCCTTGGGTGAGGTCACGGCTTTTAGCAGTGGAGGTAGTTGTCTTACTCAATGTTTATCCTTTTGCGCCATCCAAATTGGCTATATTTTATGACATAAAAACCCTCATTATAGATGACCTTGTCTGTGCTATCTTGGTTAGACTGGTAACGTTTTTTTATATAATGTAGTAATAGGCAGTAGTAGTACTAAAACTAATCGAGAGTAAACAATGACAATATGAAAAAAGAAACGATAGGTATGTTTGGTGGCAAGTTCTTAATAGTACATAAAGGGCATGTGCATGCGATGCGCAAAGCGGCAGCTATGGTCGATAAGCTTTACCTCATAGTGACTTATAACGTGATGTTTGAGCGTGAGGTTTATTTTCATAAAAGTAAAATCGCCCCGATAGCGGTGGAGCAAAGACTGCGTTGGTGGCATGAAATTACTAAAGAGCTGGATAATGTGCACGTCTATGCAATAGAAGAAACCAATATTAAGAAAAATGCTGATACTTATATCGATGTTGGTACTAATGCTTATTCCCAAGCTCATGCTAACGCTGAGCCTGACTGGCAAAGCTGCGCTGATAGGATTAAAGCATTAATACGCAAGCCCATTGATTTTATTTTTAGTTCTGAACCAAGTTATAGTGATTACTTCGATGACTTATATCCTAAAACAAGGCATATTGTCATCGACGCCGACCGTAAGCTTTATCCTATATCCGCAAGCCAGCTACGTCGTGACGGCGCGATTGAGTATTGGGATATGTTGCCCGACGCGGTAAAGCCTTGTTTTGCCAAAAGTGTCGTTATCGTTGGTACAGAAAGTACGGGAAAAACTACATTAGCAAAAAATTTAGCCCATCGTTACGACACTTGCTATGTCGAAGAAGCAGGGCGCAAGTTTTATGAGGAAATAAACGCTGAAATTGTCTTGCTTGAAGATTTTCCCCAGATTGCTTATGAACATAAATATCATGAGAGGCAAGCTAGAAAAACGGCAAACAAGGTGTATTTCGTGGATACAGAAGCAATTACGACCCAGTTTTTTTCGATGGCTTATCTGGGCATAAGACAAAGTATACTTGATGAAATCGCCGAACTACAAGATTATGACTTGTGGTTGTTTTTGGAAACAGATATTGAGTGGGTCGGTGACGGCTTGAGGTCTTTTGGTGAAGTGCAAGTTCGCGATAAAAACAATCAATTTCTAAAATCTTTATTAAATGAGTTTGGGGTGCGCTATCACATTATCAGCGGCAACTATGATGATAGATACGACAAGGCTACCGATTACATCGATAAATTATTGACTAAATAAACTAGCCTTTAATAGTCTTATGCTAAGATTGCGATTTAACCGCCTTTAACTTTTTTCTCTAATAACTATAACAAGGATGTTTCGATGCTCTTAAAACGCCTAGCTCTTGCCGCGCTTTTTAGTCTTTCTATGGTCGGTTGTACCACCGCGCCCAACCAATTAGCGGTCAATACCACCCAAAAGATTATCCAGTATGAGCGTAATAAGTCTGATTTAGAAATCAAAGCGCTGACATTGGCCTCTGGCGATAAGATGGTCTATGCCGAAAATGGCAATGTCGCTGGTGAGCCGTTATTACTCATTCATGGCTTTGGTGGTAATAAAGACAACTTTACCCGTATCGCGCGTCAGTTAGAAGGCTATCATCTCATCATTCCTGATTTGCTTGGTTTTGGTGAGTCGAGCAAACCGATGAGCGCTGATTATCGCTCGGAGGCGCAAGCGACGCGCTTACATGAGTTGCTGCAAGCCAAAGGCTTAGCGTCCAATATTCATGTCGGCGGCAACTCGATGGGCGGCGCTATCAGTGTAGCTTATGCAGCAAAGTATCCTAAAGAGGTCAAAAGTTTATGGCTCGTCGATAGCGCAGGTTTTTGGTCAGCTGGCATTCCTAAATCATTAGAAGGCGCGACATTAGAGAACAATCCGCTGTTGATTAAGAGCAATGAAGACTTCTACAAAATGTATGATTTTGTCATGTATAAGCCGCCATATTTGCCAAAATCGGTCAAAGCGGTGTTCGCGCAAGAGCGTATCAAAAATAAAGAGCTGGACGCCAAAATCCTCAAGCAAATCGTCACCGATAATGTCGAAGAGCGCGCCAAAATCATTGCCCAATATAACATTCCGACGCTCGTCGTTTGGGGTAATAAAGATCAGATTATTAAACCTGAAACGGTCAATCTCATAAAAAAAATCATTCCGCAAGCGCAGGTGATTATGATGCCAGAGATTGGTCATGTACCAATGATCGAGGCGGTGGAACAAACGGCAGACGATTACAAAGCGTTTAGAAGTATAGTAGACGCACAGCGTTAGGAATTGGTTAAAAGTATTTATTTTAAAATAAAAAAGAAACATCAGATGCTCTGGTGTTTCTTTTATTGTCTATAAGGTTTTAAAAAAGTCGTTTAAGTTATAAATCTTTTACTAGTCGCTCGAGCAATTCAAGCGTACTTTCTTCTCTGACCAACGCCACCCCTTGTCCTGCCCATAAAGATTGATGTTCGGCATCGAGGTTGTTTTTTGCATGAGCACGCAAGTTTTTGGTCATGGCATTTAATTGTGGGTAGGGCGGTAACTCATGCGCGCTCTCAAATTGACCAAAATCGCGCAAATAGTCATTTAACAATCCGCGTGCTTGCTTACCTGAAAACAGTCGCGTCAAACGTGTTTCGCTACTGCGCTTACCCAGACTGGCATCGAGTAGCGCTTGTTTATACGTATCATTAATAGCGCATGTATCGGTGGTCAAAAACGCCGTGCCTATTTGCGCCAGTTCAGCGCCGGCGGTTTGCACCGCTTTAATCGCTTGCCCCGTCATAATACCGCCCGCTGCAATCAAAGGAATATCGGTGCAAGCACGCGTTTGACTAATCAGTGTCAGTAAACCCAATGGATCGCTCGCGCTTTGTGGCAGCCAACCACCGCGATGGCCGCCCGCTTCCGAGCCCTGAATACAGACCGCATCGACGCCAATATCTGCCCATGCTTTCGCTTCCAACGGATGATTGGCAGTACCAATGACGCGTGTACCCAAATCCTTTAAACCCTGCACCTGCTCGGCGCTGGTAATACCAAAAGTAAAGCTAGCGACAGGCACGGGATTGTCATAAAGGACTTGAAGTTGCTCAGAGAAATTGAGCGCAGGGCGTTTAGGTAACGCCATATCTATGTTGTTTTTTTCATAATACTCGTCTAACCAAGCAGGAATCTCGTTATCCAAGGTAGTAGAATCGTGCTCGGATAACACCATTAGATTGATCATAAAAGGGCGATCAGTCAGTGATTTAAGGGTATTAATATGCTCATTTAAAACCGTTGGCGCCGTCGTTCCGCCTCCCAATGACCCCAGTCCACCAAAATTACTTACTGTCGCTGCCAGCTCAGGCGTGGTTGCTCCTGCCATCGGTGCTTGTACGATAGGGTAGGTTAAATCAAAGGTATTTAGTAAGGTCATGACGGGCGTCCTTGTTATGTTATGAGAAAATTTGCATGACTTACTTTAGCAAAGCTGAACGGCGTGCGTGTTAGAGAATGTTTATTTCGTTATGCGATAAAAGCAGTAGATTTTCACTATAAAAGCGATATTTTTCTAAGGTTAGTAATTAATAATCAAATAAAAAATAGGTCAGCTTCCAAACCATCAAAATGACGACTAGGAAACAAACCCATTTACTTAAACTTATTGTTTAGCTTAAACGCTTAATTCAATTGCAACGACCCTTTCGCATTCATCAGCAATTCAACCACGTCATCACCACTGATGACCGTAAAGCGATTATCAATGGCTGATTCTTCAACGCCATTATGTTTCATACAAGCGCCGCAGACCAATACTTGACCACCTTTTTCAATAAAGGCTTCGAGCAATTCGCCCGCTGGCTCAAATGGCGCGCCAATATTGACGTCATCCAAGGCGTTTGGTAATGCCAAATGCACCGCATCTACCATCAAAATCACGGAAGCAGAGTGCCCTTTCTTCAGGGCAATTCCTGCCATGGTAAAAGCTAAAGTGATTTTGCTTGGGTTTGAGTCACTATTATCAAATAGCGTGCCGACATATTCCGTATTATTAACCATATTGTTTTCCTTAGTAGACTGTTTCTTATTTAAACATTATTCAGTTGAGTAAAAAACCTCACTACCATCCTAACATTTAATATACTTATTTATATAATGTATTGTTAGCAAATAGTAGCTATACAGTACTTATAAGGTTACTTGGTTAAGAGGTGGTGCTTATGACTTACGAAAACCGTTGAGCTATTGGCCTTAAGCTTGCGGCGGCCACGGACGGTCGGCATCACTGATAATCCATTCTGCCACATAGCCGCTCGGCGGTAGCTCCCAATCTGCTTGATTTAGCGCCGCTAAGACACACGAGGTTTCGATTACTTTGCCGCCTTCGGTGACGCCGGTGCGTAGTAGGGCAGAGGAGCAAGGCTTGCCTTTGACCCACATCGACTGCTCGATATAGATCCAGCGCTCATCGAAGCCGACTATGCGTGTTTTCATGGTGACTTTATCGAAGGCGCGAATGCGTTTGCGATATTGGATGGTACTACCAGCGACCACTAAACCCCAACGCTGTTTTAAGAGCTGTGTTCCAAGTCCGCTCCGTACCGCAAAATCGGTACGCCCCATATCATAAAGCGTCAGCACGCGACCATTATTCATCTCCAAGAAATTATCAATGTCACTCAGACGACAGCGAAAGCTAATCTCGCTGGTATCTTTAAACGTTAAGGTATTGCCCTTTTTTACTTGTAGTGCGGCGCGAGCGATGGTACTGGCATAACGAATAAATGGATACATGGCGCAGTCTCAAAGAGTTAAAGGTTAAGTAAAAAAAGTAAAGTTTGGCAGAGTGGCAAATCTCATTATAAATGGTTAGACGCTACGCCAATAGACTCAAAATAAGCGCTGACCGTTTCAGGCAACCAATTGATATCAAATCTGGATTGTTTATAAAGATGCGTGGATTTGTCTTTATCGACGTTATAACGAATAAAGCCCACGTGTCCGCCATGCTCAGTTTCTAAAAGCGTGACAGTATCGGAGACATCGTTTGGCGTGGCGGTAAACCCAAGGAAAGGGTCGTCTTTAGCGCTGATTAATAATAAAGGTTTAGTCACTTTTATCAAATAAGGCAGCGCCGATGAGGCGTGATAATAATGGTTGTTAGAGCGGTAGCCGTGGCGCGGGGCAGTAAAGATATCATCAAAGTCACTGATACGATTGACCGCTTTGATGGAGTCAATCTCATCTTTGGTAATGTCATTCGCCAAGGCTTTTTTGATAATGGGATTCAGCAGATACGGGGTATAAATACGGTGACTCAAAAAGCTGTGCATACTAAGCGCCGCAGACGACATATCGACAGGCGCTGAAATCACCGCCGCACCGTCACAGAGCGCTTTGTCGCCATATTCGCCCATATATTTTGCCAGTGCATTACCGCCTAAGGACACGCCTACCGCATAGATATGGGCAAAGTTTTTGCGCAAGTTCTCAAGCATATGATGCAGCTCGCCGGTGTCACCGGCGTTATAAAAGACGCGACCGCTCGCAGGAATACCGCCGCAGCTACGAAAATGCGCGACGACAAAGTGCCATCCTTGCGCATGCATCTGATATGCCAACGCGCGCGCATAATGACTGTCGCTACTGCCTTCCATACCGTGAAATAGCACGATTAATGGCGTTTGCTCAAGTTCGCCATTTTCTGCTGAGTTTATATACTGGGCGTCTATAGGATGAGCATCATAAAAGTCATAAGCAATATCACTTTCATCCAAAGAGTCTTTTTCGACCACGCGGCGATAAGTCGGCGTTTTTGGGGCAAAAAACTTGGGTAAAATGCTTTGTAGATGTGGATTGCTTAGCCAAAACGGCGGTTTAAAAGGGGCAGGGGCAAAGGTTTTATGTGTTTTCGATGTTGGCATAAAGGTTTCTTATTTAGTGGTTATATGAATGATCGTTAAAATCGTCTTTAACAATCAATGCCTTATCATACCGACGGCGGTTGCCAAAACCAATGCTTTTCAGTGAACGCTCAGTGAACGAATGGTCACTCAAAGCAATTCATCTAGAACTACCACTCAGAAGAACTAAGAAAAATGGCTCTGCATACATACTTATCAATTATAGCGACTCTAAGACACGCCCATCCATCGCCAGCCGCTTTTTTAAACGATCGATATCTGCTTCAGCAAGCGTTACGGTCAAGGTCACTTGTTTACTATAAGTCACATCATCAATATGACCGCCCAAGTCCTCAACCACGTAGCGGCACTGTGCTTCGGTGGCAAACTCAGCGATTATTTGCACTTGCGCCATCGGCACGTAGGGTAGCAGAACCATTTCATCAACAGCCGCTTGCGCAGAACCTGCATAAGCGCGAGTTAGACCGCCTGCACCGAGTTTGATACCGCCAAAATAACGGACGACAATGATAATCACGTTGCCGATAGATTTATGCTGTAAGACATTTAATATCGGTCGTCCTGCGGTACCACTGGGCTCGCCATCATCGTCAAAACCTGCGCTGGTGGTGTTATCGGGGTCACCGATGATATACGCCCAGCAGTGATGACGCGCATCGGCATATTGCGCGCGTAAATATTCCACGTGAAACATCGCTTGTTCGCGCGAGGTCACAGGATAGGCGTAGGCAATAAACTCAGACTTTTTAATGTCTAAGCGCGCGCTGACCGCATGTTTTAGCGTTTGATAGCTCATATTTCATCAGGTCTAGGTTGGATATGGTAAACTTACTTAACTTTCACTGCCTGCCGTATTGGGCGCAGTGTTCATTTAATTTTTTATTATAGTACCACTTCTCACTGTTTAAGACAGCGGACAAGCGCGAGAGCCGTACTTGTATGGTTGGCTTTTAATACGAGGTTGGTAGTATAAAACGAATGGTAGTTAAGCGTATGCGTCTAGATAAATTTATAAGTAAAGCCACTGAGCTGTCGCGCAAAGAATCAAAGCGGATTTTGCACGCCGGTGAAGTGACGGTAAATGATGCGGTGGTCAAAGATCCAGGGCTGCATGTCGATATCGTCAACGATGAAGTACTATGGGCGGGCGAGCCATTGTCGGTTGCGACTGGTAATCGCTATATCTTGCTCCATAAACCCGAAGGTTTTGAATGCTCTTTAAAAGCCAAAGAATATCCTATCGTCACCGAGTTAATCGCGGTACCTGAGCTTGGCAGCTTGCGTATTGCAGGACGCCTCGATGTCGATACCACGGGCGCCCTACTTATCAGTGACGATGGCAGTTGGTTGCACCGCGTGACCAGCCCTAAACATGAGCATGCCAAAATATACGAGCTCACATTAGCAAGTCCCATGGACAGCGACGCGCAAGCCAATGCGGTCAAAGAAGTGGCTGAAGGTATCCTCTTAGAAGGCGACCACGAAGAAACCAAGCCTGCTACCCTTGAGTTTATTGATGAAACCCATGCACGCTTGACCTTGGAGCAGGGTAAATACCATCAAGTAAAACGTATGATGGGCTATTTTGGTAATCGAGTCACCGAGCTGCATCGCGCCAGCATTGGTCATATCACATTAGACGGTTTGGAGAAAGGCGACAGTCGTTTCTTAACGCCAGAAGAAGTGGCTAAATTCTAAAATTAGGCTCTGCTGCACCTTAAACAGTCATCAAAATTTTCTGCAAAAAAAGCAGCCATGAAAAAGTGCGCTGCTTTTTTAATGTCCACTGTTTACCGTTATATTCCCTGGCTACTGTCTGTGTTGCCTATCTCTTAAAGCTAAGTAGCAGTTTTGCAAAATTAAACCCTAATACCTTTGCAAAAACTGTCCTTGTGCTAAAGTCTGCCTATCTTTTTTTAATCTATATTTTTACATAATATAGTCAGCTTTATTAATAATGAGCATTTTTAAAGTATTGCTATTAAAAATCAATAGGACAGTCTTCTGTGAAATTCTCTCTGTTAAAATCCGCCAGCTTAATCAGTGTCATATTATTGACCACCACCGCTTGTGCGCAGCAAAGCGCCACTGACACTATCAAAAATAATGTCAACCAAGCGCCGCAGAATAGTGCGAGTATACAAAGTACGCAAGCGACTAGCAGTGTGAGCAAAGCTGTGGATAGTCAATTACGCCAACTGCTGAGCCAAGCCGGTATCAAAACGCAAATCACTTCTATTGTGCCCTCTAAATTACCCAATATGTATCAAGTGAATTTGGCAGGCCAGCCGCCGCTGCATATCACCAAAGAAGGCAAATATGTCATCCAAGGCGAGCTACAAAAAAATCCAAGCAAACGCGTCGTCACAAAAAAACCAGCGCGTAGCAGCAGCTTGCAAGTGGGCAAGCCCGTCAGTGCCAGCCTAAAATCTGACCTATTGGCAAATATGGGCGCGCTAAAAAACATGAGTGCCAAAACGCCGTTCTTTTATACTGCCGTGCCGGGAGTCATTTGGGGTGCGACTTTAGAAGGTGTGCCATTTCTATTATCAGACGATGGGCAATATATCACCGATGGTGAAATATCAGTGATTGAAAACGGTCAGTTTATCGGGCTTGATGGCAACTTTGAGCCCCTTAAAAACCAAGCGGTATTTGCAACCTTAGATCACAGCCAACTGATTACTTATCCTGCCACCAGCCCTGAGAAAGCGGTTATTTATGTCGCTAATGACGTCAATTGTCCTTATTGTCGCCGTCTCCATCAACAGCTACCCATGCTTAATGCTAAAGGCGTGACGGTAAAAACCATCGGTTATCCAATCTATGAAAAATCGCCTGAGCAGATGCGCGCTATCTGGTGTCAAGCTAGCGAAGACGGTCGTCGCCGCGCTTTTGATAAAGCAATGCTACAAGGTAAAATGACGCCTGCACCAGCCAATTGTAAAGCCGATTATGTAACGCCTAACCGTGAAAAATCAGCAGGACTTGCGGTCATGGCAACGCCCGCTATTTACCGCGAAGATGGCGTTCTTTATCAAGCAAGCTTTGAGAGCCCAGAGTTTTTAGAATTTTTGGGCGTAGATTAGTGGTTATAAATTTATGATATGACATTTTGAGTCAAACAGTTTATAAAAGACCGCTCGATAAACATAATTTATCGGGCGATTTTTTATTGCGCTTAGCCTTGATTTTAGTAAATATATTTTAGCAACAATTATTGCGGCAAAATGATATCGACGATTTTCCAATTGATCAAACCATCGCGCTGCATTTCAATAGTCAGCGGATAACCTTTCACCTGACCGCTAATGGTAAAGCAGTTGATACCACAATAGGCCAGTTTTGGCTTGTCGCTATCGGTACCTTGCGCCGCTTGTTGCTCTAGCTCGGCCGCTTGCTTTTGCATGATTTGCTGCATTTGGTTTTTGACTACGGCATCAACGTCGCCGCGCTGAATGATTAGATTTTGAATCAGGTTTTTTAAATCAACTTGATTACTAGCAATCGCCCATGCCGCGGCAAGCTCTTTGGTTGCGGTATTGGCTTGACCTTGGGTGTTAATAAGTTTTTCAATATTTTGCGCGGTAATAGCGCCATCGACCGCTTGGATAATAAAGCCGTTGGCCGCTTCGGTTAATGGCGCGCCGCCAAGTTCGGCAACCAATGGGTATTTGGTCATGGTCACTGCAAATTGGCTGGTCAGCTGATTTTGAATACTGGGTCGCACCTGCTCATAATCAATCGCCGCTGCGATCGTTGCACCATCTTTGGCGTCATAGGCATTTTTAAGCTGATAAGCGCTGTAATAAGGCGAACCGCCATAGATAGCGACGGCGATGATAATCAATAAAACAATCAGCTTTTTCATAAAAATACGACCTTAGCGCAAATCTAATGGTTAAAAAATTAAAAACAGTATTTATATATATCAATATCGCGCTAAATATTAGCACGGCTACGCCTTATAAAGGTATGGAAACCTTTGTGCAATTCTTAATAAATCCTTTTTTAGGGCATCTACAGCCTCATAATTTATAATTTAGACGCCTCAGTGCTTGATAAATCCTGCCATCATCTCCATAAATAGCGCAAACTTTTAATAATTGATTTGGCTAAGCAGCATCCCGCCGTATTCGCTCGTAAGATTCATAAGTTATCCTCTTTTTGTTACCTATTCCCCACGTTTCATGTGAAACCTGTAAGTAGGTGCGTGCAGTGCAAAGGAGAAGATTGATTCGGGTTGATGAATCGGCCGATCGGTGGACTGTAAAGACGATAGGAGAGCCCATGAGTAAGCGCGATTTTTATGAAGTATTAGGTGTCAGTAAGACCGCTGACAGCAAGGAAATTAAGCGAGCCTACCGCAAGCTGGCCATGAAATACCATCCAGACCGTAATTCTGAAGACCCTGATGCTGAAGACAAATTTAAAGAAGCGTCGATGGCTTATGAAGTATTGAGCGATGAAGAAAAGCGCTCAGCTTATGATCGCATGGGGCACGCGGCGTTTGAAAACGGCATGGGCGGTGGCGGTTTTGGCGGCGGTGGCAATTTCCAAGATATTTTTGGCGATATTTTTGGCAACTTTGGTGACATTTTTGGTCAATCACGCGGCGGCGGTGGCCGTTCGCGCCGCGGTTCAGACTTACGTTATGTCATTGAGCTAACCTTAGAAGAAGCGGTGCGCGGCTGTAAAAAAGAAATCAGCTTTACCGCGCCTGCGCCGTGCGATACTTGCGATGGTAAAGGCGCAAAAGACGCTTCTGACGTGGTCACTTGTCAGATGTGTCATGGTCAAGGCCAAGTGCGTATGCAGCAAGGCTTTTTTGCCGTGCAGCAGACGTGTCCGCAGTGTGGCGGCTCTGGTAAACAGATTAAAAACCCTTGCTCTGACTGTCATGGCAGCGGCGTAAAAGATAAATCGCGCACGCTTGAAGTGTCTATCCCAGCGGGCGTTGACGATGGTGACCGTGTCCGCCTAGCAGGTGAAGGCGAAGCGGGCGGCGCTGGCGTACAAAACGGTGATTTATACGTTGAAGTACGTGTGAAACCGCACGACGTCTTTAACCGTCAAGGCGCTGACCTCTATATGGACGTGCCAGTGAGCATTACTGATGCGGCACTCGGTAAAGAAGTCGAAATCCCAACCCTAGATGGCAAAGTCAAAATCAAGGTCGCCGAAGGGACGCAAAGTGGCAAATTGCTGCGTGTGCGCGGTAAAGGTGTGACGCCAGTACGTACGACGATGAAAGGCGATTTGATTTGTCGTGTGGTCATCGAGACGCCAGTAAATCTAACGCGCGAGCAAAAAGACTTGTTACGTCAATTCCAAGATACGCTTGATGGTGACAGCAAGCATCAGCAGTCTCCCCATAAAAAGTCTTTCTTTAAAAAGATTGGCGAATTATTTGATTGATAGCTAAGCCCTACTGTTTAAGTCATTTTAAGGCCTATTGTTTCACGTGAAACGATAGGCCTTTTTGGTGATGCTATAAAAAACTATTTAACCATTATATTTGCTAAACTTATCCTCATAAATTTAATAACCAATCTATCGAAAATAAAACATTTAGGACAAGATATGAGTCAACAAACAGAAGAGCAAACTATTAACGTTGGTGTCATCGGTGCTGGCGGACGTATGGGACGTATGTTAATTGAAGCCGTACAGGACAACCCACAAACCACGCTAAATGCCGCGATTGAACGTCAAGGCTCAAGCCTTGTCGGCGCCGATGCTGGCGAAGTTGCTGCTATCGGTCGTCTAAATGTACAAATTGTCGATGATTTAAAAGCCGTTATTAATGACATTGATGTGCTGATTGATTTTAGTTTGCCGGATGCGACCGAGCAAAATATGCAAATCTGCGCTGCGAACAAAGTTGCGATGGTGATTGGCACCACAGGTTTTAATGAGCAACAAGAGCAAGTATTAAAAGAAGCCAGTAAGCAAATCGCTATCGTCTATGCGGGTAATTATTCAACGGGCGTTAATTTGTCGTTAAAGCTGCTCGCTATGGCCGCAAAAGCCTTTGGCAATGATGCCGATGTAGAAGTTATCGAAGCCCATCATAAACACAAAATCGACGCCCCATCGGGCACGGCTTATATGATGGCAGAGGCGGTTGCAGAAGCGCGCGGACAGAACCTAAAAGACGTCGCCATTTATGGCCGCGAAGGGCAAACAGGCGAGCGCGAAGCTGGCAGTATTGGTATTCATGCGATACGCGGCGGTGAAATCATCGGTGATCATACCGTGATGTTTATCGCTGACGGTGAAGTGGTTGAAATTACCCATCGTGCCCGAGCGCGCATGACCTTTGCCGCTGGTGCAGTACGTGCGGCTACTTGGGTGATTAAGCAAGAAGTTGGACAATATAACATGCAGGATGTTTTAGGCTTAAATGACTAAACCTAAAGAATTAGGTTTCTCATTGATGGTTTGGTAGCGGTTACTTATTGATAAAGCAGAATGACTGCTAGGAGTCAGACATGAATAAGTTTAGCGAACATCTAATAACAAGTTTTGGCCGTACGTTGGCTATGATAAAAGCTACCAAAACCACAAGTTATACGCGTCCGATAGCATTTACGTTAGGCTTGACGGTATTGCCAATAGTCGTACAAGCGGCCGCTTATCAAACCTATGTCATTCATACCTATGGTGGCGAGCGCTTATTACCAGCGGTGCGTCAGCAGTTAAATGCCAGTCGCGACGGCGGCTCGGTGTCGACTTATCAAGATAAGCTCGTATTACATACCACGGCTGCTAATTATCAAAAAGTACAGCAGTTACTCAATCAGATTGACGGTCAACCGCAAGCATTGACCGTTGCTGTGCGTGTTGGAAATAGTAGCCAATCCCAAGGTAATATCCAGCAAGGTCGGGTTATTATTAGCAATCGCGGTCTTCAAGGTACTGGCGTAATAAACCAAAGTAATAGCCAACAACATGGTAATAATTTATATCAAGTACAAACCTTGTCTGGCAGTGCAGCAAGCATTAGCACCGGCACGCTTTACTCATTAAACCAAAGCTATATTGCCAATAGCTATCTAGCCTATCCAAATTATTCGAATGTTCATCGCTCTTCAGGGCAAATTATTATTCAGCAGCAAGTATTATTGCCGACGACGCAAGGGATTGCGGTGACACCAAGGCTACTACCAAACGGGCAGGTCGAAGTACAATTATCCCAAGTAGAAGAACAGCTCGTGCGCGCTAATCCTTCTTATAATAACTATGGTTATAATAATAGCGTGCAAGGGCAAAGATTGAATAGCACCATTGTCGTGCCACGCGGGCAGTGGGTCAATATTGGACAAATCTCACAAAACAATCAAAGTAAAAACTCAGGTTATGGCAGTAATAGGACGCTAAATAGCAGCAATAGCGTACCTATCTCATTATTGGTACAGTAGTTGATTATTAATATTGTCGCGAAGCAAAGATAACAAAGCGCGGCACTGCTTATTACAGTACCGCGCTTTGTTATTGATATTGATTGGTTAAAAACTAATCAATATAAACCACCTCTAATGGCGGAAAACCATTGAACTCAACCGACGAATACGAGTTGGTATAAGCACCAGTCGTTAACCAAAAGATTTTATCGCCAATCTCAAGCTCTTCTGGCAACTGATAACCCGCTTCCTCGTACATAATGTCGGTTGAGTCGCACGTTGGGCCTGCCAATACGACCGTGCCTTCGCTGGTTGAGTTTTCCATTTTTGGGGTATAAACGGGATACTTGATTGCTTCGCCTAAAGTCTCAATCAAGCCTTGGAATAAGCCCACATCGGTATATACCCAGCGGGTCAAATCCGTATCTGATTTACGCGAAATCAGCACTACATCGCTGACCAAGACACCCGAGCCGCCAACCAATGAACGACCAGGCTCAAGGATAATCTCTGGCATCTCATCTTCATTGTAATCATCAGTCAAATAACGGGTAATCTCTTCTGCATAGACTTTGACCGGATTGACTTCGCTGATATAGTTCGCCGGAAAGCCGCCGCCCAAATTAATCATTTGTAGCTTAATGCCTTCCTCATTTTTCATCCAGTCAAACATATATTTGACCTTGGCGAGCGCATCATCCCAAGCGGCGACGTCTTTTTGCTGGCTACCGACGTGGAACGAGATACCATACGGCACCAAGCCCAATTCGCGCGCTTGAATCAACAAGTCAATCGCCATATTTGGATGGCAACCGAATTTACGTGATAATGGCCATTCAGCGGTTTCAGAGCCTTGGACTAGGATACGCACAAATATTTTCGAACCAGGCGCGTGCTTAGCGATATTTTTTAAATCCGCTTCAGAATCGGTTGCGTACAAATCAATACCTTTTTCAAAGGCATATTTGACATGCTGCGCTTTTTTAATGGTGTTGCCATAAGAGATACGCGATGGCTCAACGCCGCAATCAAGCACCCGATCCAGCTCATAGATTGACGCACAGTCAAAGTTTGACCCAAGCTCAGCCAATAAGTTAATGACTTCAACCGCAGGGCTTGCCTTCATAGCATAATGAATTTTTGCCTTTGGAAAAAAACCAACCATTTCCGCATATTTTGTTTTAATGCGGCTTAAGTCGACCACCAAAAACGGGGTTTCGCGACCTTCGGCAGCTTTGGTAAATTTCTGCCAGCCGGCAGGGTCAAAATATTGGTCAATTTTGATCATGGTCATGGTGGGAAACCCTTAATGAAGACAGTGAATGTCGGAGAATAAAAATAGCAGAGAATTAAAACGTTAGAATATAAAAGCCAATCTTATCATCGTAAAGCCATCATTTTTAACGATAATGAGAGAACAACAAACGTGGCTTAAAATATAAATGTATTAAGAGTTGGTGGTTTGTGGCTGTTTATCCGCGATTTGCTCGCCCTGTTTTTCGCGTATTTTAAGGACTTTACGCACTTTATCACGCGCCCGCGTTTGTTTAAGACGCGATAAATAATCGACGAAGATAACGCCATTTAAATGATCCATTTCATGTTGGATACAGACAGCAAGTAAGCCTTCGACTTCTTCATCAATCTTATTGCCATTTTCATCCAAGGCCTCGATACGTACTTTGGTTGGACGTTCAACCTTATCGTAGACTTCAGGCACCGACAAACAGCCCTCTTCGTACGGCTGCTTTTCTTCTACCAATGGCGTGACTTTCGGGTTGATAAATACCCTTGGGCTGTCTTTGTCTTCCGATAAATCCATGACGATAAGCTGAATATGACGGTCGACTTGGCTTGCCGCCAATCCAATACCTTGCGCATCATACATCGTCTCAATCATATCGGCGATTAAGGTTTTGATTTCAGCCGTAACTTCCTTGACAGGCTTAGCAATCGTGCGTAAGCGCGGGTCGGGATAGCTTAAAATAGGGAGTAACGCCATAAGGCTCACCTCAACGATAAAGATAAAATAGGTCTGATATTATAAGATAAATGGGGGCAAAAGTAATGCATATCAATAGCCTGTTTTTTTTAGGTAATAACATAAGCAAAACTTATGACTCATAATTCAGATAGAAAATGCAGTCATTAAAAAAGGTCTTACGCTGGGTAAGACCTTTTTTATATACTCTAATTTAATACAAGTAATGGCTTGCGCTTGTTATACGCGGCGTTTATTCATAATCATCTCATAGATAAATAGTAAGATAATCGCACCGATTACTGAGAAGATAAGACCAGTAAAGCCACCATCAGCATTGATACCGATTAAACCTGCGACAAAACCACCAAGCATCGCACCGACGATACCCAATACGATGGTCATAATCCAACCCATCGGGTCGTTGCCCGGTTTAATAGCGCGTGCCAATAAACCTGCGACCAAACCTACGATAATCATCCAAATAAAGCTCATTGTTATTCTCCTAATATTTTTAATTTATGCGGTTATTTATAATCTGTTACTTATTTGATGAATTCATTGTAATCATTAGCCACTATAAAAAGTAACGACGAAATGTTATCTGTGTACGGGCTATGTGAGAAAAAAGCCATATTTGCTATCAAGCAGATGAAATAGGTAAACGGCAGGTTAAAACGGTAGTAAAGTCGCTAACGTGACAAAGCGTTGATTACTATAATGTGTAAATTATTCAAATAATTATATGAACTTATAAACGTTAGAAAAGTCATCTATAGAACGGCAGGTAACCATAAAAAAAGCATAGCTCGTTTAACGAACTATGCTTTTAGAAATAATCAGGCTTTAATACGCTTGCTATATAAGTGGAGATTTATTTATTGCGCAGCGCGGTCAGTAGACGCTGGTGAATACCTTCAAAGCCGCCATTCGACATAATGACAATCGCATCGCCCGCTTGAGCGTTATTAATAATATGCCCAATAATCGCCTCGGTACTAGACAATACTTGCTGGCTTGCGATATTGGGATTGTTAGCTTTGGCATTATCAATGACGTCTTTTAGACCCCATTCAAGTCCGGTTGGCTCATACCATAAAGTATGGTCGGCAAGGACGGCAGACTCAGCCAAGCTGTCTTGGTGAATACCCATTTTCATGGTGTTGCTGCGCGGCTCGATAATCGCCCAAATCCGTCTGTCTGCCAGTTTCTTTTTAGCGCCATCTAAGGTAGTGGTAATGGCGGTTGGATGATGGGCGAAATCATCAAATACCAAGATGTCGTTGACATCGCCAATCAGCTCCATACGACGTTTGATACCAGCAAAGGCGGATAATGCCGCGCACGCAGCTTTGATATCCACTCCAATGTTATAAGCGGCGGCAACCGCAACTAGCGCATTATTAACGTTATGAATGCCGCTCATCGACCAATCGACAATCGCGGTATGCTCATCGTTCCCTGCAAAGCTGACGCTAAATTGACCGCCATCAGCGCTGATAAGCTCGGCTTGCCAGTCGCTAGTGTGCTGTAAATTTTGCTCGTCTTTTTTATAATCAACTGACTGTTTATCAATAACGGCTGTCCGCCAAACTGGCGTCCAAACACCCTTTGCTAAAGTCTCTTCTAGACTGATGGTCGCCGCTGGCATGATGATTTTGCCCCTACTTGGAATCATACGCACCATATGGTGAAACTGGGTTTGGATAGCGTTTAGGTCAGCGAAAATATCGGCATGGTCAAATTCAAGATTGTTTAAAATAGCGGTACGCGGGCGATAATGGACGAACTTTGAGCGTTTATCAAAAAACGCTGAATCGTATTCATCGGCTTCAATAACGAAGTAGCCGATTTTTTCTCCACTGCCATCAGCGACTTTTTCAGCACCCAAGTAGCTGCTATGGGCAAAGACTTGTTGCAGGTGTTCATCGCTCGTATTAACCAAGGGCACGCCGCCAATCAAAAATCCTGTATCAATACCGGCATAATGTAATATCCACGCCAGCATGGTGGTCGTGGTGGTTTTACCATGCGTACCAGCCACAGCGATGACATGGCGCGATTGCAACACTTGCTCGGATAAGAACTGCGGCCCTGAGGTATAGCGCAGGCCGCTATCGAGCATATATTCGATGACATCCATGCCACGCTTCATAGCATTACCAACCACCACCAAATCAGGCGCTGGCTGCAAATGCTCGACCAAATGACCTTCGGCAATGGTCACGCCTGCATTTTCAAGTTGGGTGGACATCGGTGGATAAACATTGGCGTCTGAGCCTGTGACCGTATGCCCAAGGCTGCGCGCCAGTAACGCCAGCGAGCCCATAAAAGTACCACAAATACCAAGAATATGAATATGCATAGACGTTCCGTACACGCTTAAAAAAAGGAGATTGAGCTTGAATGTCAGCCAACAGGTAGTGGTGCAGCAGGCAGTTTAGTAGACAGCTCAATAATCAAAGCCTCATTGTAAAGTAAACACCATAAGATGACCAATAAAAAACGCCTAGTCAGTAGGCGTTGTGTGGACTCTCAATTTGGCTGAGGTAGGCAGTTATTTATTTACGAGAAAGGGTGTAGTCATCGTTAAGATTGGCATCAGCGTCCATCATAATCAAATGGTTGTCACTGATTTTATAGGTTTCGATGTTTTTTCTCTCATAAACGATGGTGATTTTATCGTCATCTTGGCGATAAACCCCTGATTCTAACAAAGGCGGAACGGTCGGCGCTGCATCATTAAAAACACTGGTTTTTAGCACAGAGCCATCAGCGAATAAATTTAAGGTAACCTCGATATTATCGCAAGAAGCACACGGTACCACACCGCCATAATCGCCCATCAAGGTGGCTTGTAAGCTGCTGTCGCTATTGGCGGCCGAAATCATCGGCGCGCGGCGACTGTTATCACTTGAGTTTGCCGCTGCTATCAGTGATTGGCCTTCTGCATTATCTGCCTCATCCACTGCATCGTCAGTCAGATTATTTTGAACATCAACATCCTGCAAGTCAGCAAGTGCGACACTATTGGTAGTCTGAGCACCTTGCGTCGTTGTGTTATTGGCAGTCGTAGAAGATGAGGCGCTATCACAGCTCGTGAGTAGCAAACAGAGCGGCAGCGCTAGCAAGGGGCGCGTACAGCGTCTCATAGCGGTAATTGCAGCGGAGGAATAGGGTAAGAGAGTAATCATAGCGTTACCAAAAAACATTTTTTAATAGTGGGTTTAAGCCTTGTCAGTAGGATAACTAATTAAAGTCTTGGTAAAAGTTAAAGAAATTGTGAGGGACAATCTTAGCGCCAACAGGCAGCGCTTGCGACCCTAACTTCGTTAAATTATGTGATAAACCTCATGGTTTTGATAGCAAAGCTCGCGCTGAGGTCTTGCAAACACTGGCTATATACATTTAAAGTGCAATTAAGACTACCGTTATTCCATTAGGGTAAATAAACACCTTGGATATATCAAAGTGTAAAAGTGACTAGAGCGTGTCGTTAATTAAACCCTATGGCTTTAACCGTGCTAAAAACGCCTGAAATATGAGCCAAAAAAATAACCGTCCATGCATTGTGCAGGACGGTTATTGGCTACTCATAAGGGTAGTAGAAGCAGGTTAGCGGGCAGGGCGCACGATACGCCATAAAATTAATACATGTACCAATATCAAAATGCTAAATAAAATCAAAGATTGCTCAGGGATACTCAAACCCATAAACGTCCACTCAATAGACGCGCATTCACCAGAGCCGGCAAATACTTCTTTTAATACTTGCTGCATCGGTAGGGTATCAAGCCAATAATCTAAGCCGGGCCCACAAGAAGGCACTTGGTCGGCGGGCAAATGCTGTAGCCATACGTGCCGACCGGCAACTGCTGCTGCCCAGCCAATCCCAGCCAAACTGCCAAGCCATAATAGTAAGCGGACGATTTTTGATTTTGGGTCAAATATAGCGGCAATCAAAGCAAAGCCGCCCATAACCATCAGACCGATGCGCTGAAAGATACATAGCGGACAAGGCGAAAATCCCATATAACGCTGTAAGAAAAATAGCGCAAAGCTCATACCGATCACGGCCATGATTACTAAAAATACTTGCAGATTACGGTAAGTGGTCAGCTGTCGCATGGGGCGAATACTCTTATAAAATGCTCATTGATATAGGATAAAACTAATAAAAAGTAGACTGTTAAAAGGTCAAATTAATCAACCATTAGCGATACTGTTGTAAAAATTCCATAAAATCTTCGGTTTCGGCGGCTTCAAGCTCTGCCTGCTGCAAGATAGATTTTTCGGCAAGTACTTCATATTTGGCTTGGGTGTTTGGGCTCAACGTCTGCTGTAATATCGACTCACGATGCTGCTGCGCCAAAGTAAAGCCAAGCTGCCATAAGCTGCCCAAACGTTTACTATCCGAGTTCACTTGTGCTGAGATGGTTGATTCAGAATGTCCCGCTTTACCTTGCATCAAGGCAACCGCTGTCCGATATTCATTACCACCATAATGCGCGTCAAGCAGCTCTGCCAATGGCTGCATACGGCTTAAGTGCATAAGCATCCAGCTTTCTAGGGTTTGTTCATCGCCATTATTAATGATTTGCAAGTTTTCGCGGCGACCTTCGTTGACCACGCGTTCTAAATTAACCGCCAACGCCTCTTCTTCTGCTGGCAGCAGCTCTGGCGAATCACTCAGCAAGCAGTACAACGCCATCACTTCTAAAAAGCAGGCGCTAGATAAACGAATGCCAATATCGCTATAAGGGTCGAGGTCGATAGCACGAAACTCAACGTAAGCGATACCGCGACGCTCAAGCGCTTCGGTTGGGCTCTCGCCACTCATCGCGATTTGTTTGGGGCGAATCGGACTATAGTATTCATTTTCTATTTGTAGAATATGGTCATTGATTTGTATCGGATTGCCGTCGGCATCATCTAAGCCAAGTTTCTCAAAGCTTGCATGCGGGGTCTGAATCGCACGGCGCAGTCCTTTGATATACTCGGGCAAATTATTATAACGAATATCGAGATGTTCTTGCACGCTGTTGGTATAGCCAAGCTTGCCCATACGTAGGCTGGTCGCCGTCGGTCTATAGTAGGTTGAGTCATTGAGCAGCTCAAGGTCATGCTCGATACCTGACACAAAGCACGGACAAACGCTAGGGCTTGCCCCCAATAAATACAGTACCAAACTGGTCAGACGTTTAAAGTTACGAATCAATCCCAGATACTTGTCATTTTTAAATTCGGTTAGGGTCAAATCTTGCGCGTTTGGCGTTTGCGCTTGCCACGCGGCAAATAAATCATCGCCAAACGATAGGTTATAGTGCAAGCCGGCAATCGTCTGCATACGGCGACCATAACGGATACCAAGTCCACTACGATAGAGGGTTTTTAGCTTACCCGTATTAGAGCTGCCATAGTCTGCTAGCGGAATATCTTCATCTTTTGATGACAGCATACACGGCATTGACAATGGCCACATCAGCTCGCCTTCAGGCATACCTTGATAAACCAATAAATGCAATTGGCGCAACATGGTTAGCGTTTCTTTTGGAGAGGTTTTTGGGTCAGTGATAAGTTCGAGCAGACTTTCAGAGTAATCGGTGGTGATAAATGGATGGGTGAGCTTGGAGCCAAGCTTGGCTGGATGCGGAGTTTGCGCCAAGTAGCCATCAGGTTTAACCCGCAGCCCTTCTTTTTCGATACCGCGCAGCATGCCGCTTAAATGCTTGCTATCAAACCAGTTTGGAATTTTAAAATCGACAAAGCTGCTCGCAAAATTACTCATAATAGTCATCTGTTGTTATTAGTTATGGTCGGTCGCCACACAATCGCTGTGCAACCGAAAAAACGGGTTATAGAATCACATCAGTTTAGCCCAAAGCCGCCCCAAAAACCACGTACAATTACAAATACAGTAAGCTTCACTGGCGCTCAAATAACGGTTGTTTGGTTTATAAAATTGGTTAAACAGCACAGCTATTAGTCAAATCTGCTACTCTAAATCAAACAGCTATAAAGCAAAAAAACATCTACTTATCAGGTAGATGCTTTAGATAACTCATTACTTAATATAAACAGGCTTACGAAAACTCTAATTCCGTCTCAAAACCTTTTAGAATATGACGCGCCATTGCAAGGTTTGATTTTTGACGGTCAAGTACAAGGTATAAAAATAAGCTGTCATTACGTACCAATGGACGTAGCAAATGATACTGCTTGCTCAAAGTGATAAGAATGTCTTCGATGTTCTCATCTAAATTTAGCGCTGCTGCTACTTTGCGCTTAGAGCGTAGTACTTCGGTGTTGCCAGCCGCTGCTAGCTCAAGGTCGATGCCAGAGCCAAGCGTGGCCATTGCAAGACCAGATTCGCTGTCTACTAGCGCGGCGGCGATAAAGCCGTCGATGTCATTTAGTGCGTCAAGTGA
>NZ_PJBX01000125.1:0-42852 GCF_002836335.1 Psychrobacter sp. Sarcosine-02u-2
AAAAACGACTAAAAATAAAAGGTTATGACTTAAATAATTATTGATAACTTGTTATTTGTTCAATATACTGAACATGTATTCTATATATGAGACATCATTATAAGAATGATAATCCCCTATTTGCAACCCCTATTATCAATTTTGTGCTGATTTATCATTTTATTTTGCTACTTCCTTAATTTTATCGTCTTTTATAGGTTTCTTATGAGCACCACTGCCGTTCCTGCTTTGGACAAAACTTTTCAGATTTTAGATTTGATAACTGACAGCGCCCAACCTTTAACGGCGGCGCATATTGCCAAAGCGCTTAACCTGCCGCGTAGCTCAACCCACAATATTTTGCAAAGTTTATTAGCCAAACATGTCATCTATAAAGACAGCGACAGCCGCTTTCATTTGGGCTCGTATTTGATGTATTGGGCGGGCAAATATGAGCAGCAGCAAGGCGTCATCCAGTTATTCAAAGACCTTATTGTCCAGTATCCAATCCTTCTTCAGCATACGGTGACATTGTCCAAGCTCGATTTTGGTGAAGTGGTGTTTTTGGCTTGCCATGAAGCGCCGGCGCCGCTTGGCTTTACTTTCCGCGCTGGTGTACGCGTACCGGCAGTATTCTCTGCCACTGGTAAAGCCATGCTTTCCACTATGTCTATGGACAGCATAAAATCCATCTATGCCAGCGGTTTCCCTACGCCTATTACCCAATATGGCGTCGATAATTTTGTAGATTTATCCACCGAGCTGACGGCTATTAAAAACAGTCGTATCTCCCTTGACGATGGGCAATTGCGCGAAGGTATGTATTGCTTAGGTACTTATATTCGTAACGCTTCTGGCAATGCTATTGCAGGTATGGCGGTCAGCTTTTTACAAGCAGAGTATGAGTCCAAGCGAGCTGAGGTCAGTGCGGTACTGATTGAATTGGCAGAGCAAATTGAGCAGCGTTTGGGTTTTAAGGACGAGCATTAAACAATCCCATCGGCTTTAAGCTTGGCGATCATCTCGCTGTCATAGCCCAAATCAGCAAGCGTACTATCGGTATGTTCGCTCAATTGCGGTGGCGGCGACCGATAAGTAATCGGTGAGGTGGACAATTTAATCGGATTCCCAAGTGCGCGAACAGGGCTGCCTTGCGCAGCAAAATCAACCACCATCTCACGTGCCAGCGCTTGCGGCATTGCCAAGGCTTCAGCGACATTATGAATCGCTCCGCATGGGATACCTGCTTGATCTAACACCTCCAACCAATAAGTACGTGGTTGCTCGGCCAATTTTTTGCTCAGCTCATCACACAGCAGCTCGCGGTTGGCAACGCGTTGAGGATTGGTCGTAAAGTGCTCATCCATATGCCAATTAACTGCAAGCACATCGCACAGTTTGGCAAACTGACTGTCGTTACCGCAAGCTAAGATAAAGTGCGCGTCACCCTGCCCTGCAAAAACTTGATAAGGCACGATATTGGGATGCTGGTTACCGAGTCTCGGCGGGACTCTATCTGATGCCAAATAATTCATACCAACGTTGGCGAGCATTGCAAGCGCACTGTCAAGCAATGCTACATCGACATGTTGCCCAAGCCCAGTATGTTGGCGCGCTAATAGAGCAGCTTGGATACCAATGGTCAGCTGCAATCCGGCGAATAAATCGACGACTGCCACGCCAACCTTATGCGGTTCGCCGTCGCTTGGACCGGTGATGCTCATCAGCCCTGATAGACCCTGAATGATATAGTCATAACCGGGACGCTTGGCATCAGGCCCTGTCTGACCAAATCCCGTCAATGAGGCGTAAATAAGGCGCGGATTGTCTTGTTTTAGACTGTCATAATCTAAGCCGTATTTTTTCAAACCACCCACTTTAAAGTTTTCAACGACGATATCGCTATCGGCGACAAGCTGTTTGATAATGGTTTGTCCGGCAGGTGTGGTGATATCGACAGTGAGGGATTTTTTATTGCGGTTAATGGTGGCGTAATAAGCAGAAGTGTCATCGCTGAATTTTGGCGGCGCCCAGTGCCGCGTTTCATCACCGATATGTGGACGCTCAACCTTGATGACTTCAGCGCCCAAATCTGCGAGCACTTGGGTACAAGAAGGACCGGCCAATACTCTCGATAAGTCGAGCACCTTGATACCGTGTAATGCACCTTTCGCCATATCCGTCATAATAATCCCTTATTGTGTCGCGTATTTTTTGATTTTTTGATGATAAAATTGTTCTTCATGATTTAATGGCTAAGCAATTAAATGATGAAGAACAACTGAAAAACGTACGCTACTGTTTAAAATCTGCTTATAGGAAGCCAAACAGTAGCGCACGTAATTAGCCAATAACGCTTAATAAAATGCTTGAATACCAGTCTGCGCACGACCTAGGATAAGCGCATGAATATCGTGGGTACCTTCGTAGGTGTTGACCGCTTCTAAGTTCATGACGTGGCGGATAATATGGAACTCATCAGAGATACCGTTACCGCCATGCATATCACGCGCAATACGGGCGATATCGAGCGCCTTACCGCAGTTATTACGTTTAATGAGTGAAATCATCTCAGGCGCGGCATTGTCTTCATCCATCAGACGACCGACACGTAACGCCGCTTGTAAACCTAAAGCGATTTCCGTCTGCATATTGGCAAGCTTCAATTGCACAAGCTGGGTTGCAGCCAATGGACGACCAAATTGCTTACGGTCTAGCGTGTATTGACGCGCCGCTTTCCAGCAAAACTCAGCCGCGCCCATTGCGCCCCATGCAATACCATAACGGGCTTTATTTAAGCAACCAAATGGCCCTTTTAGACCATGAATATCTGGAAAAGCATTGGCTTCAGGGACAAACACCTTGTCCATGACAATCTCACCGGTAACTGAAGCACGTAATGAAAACTTACCTTCAATCTTCGGCGCTGATAAGCCTTTCATGCCTTTATCTAAAATAAAGCCGCGAATCTCATCGGCGTCATCTTTTGCCCAAACGACAAACACATCAGCGATAGGACTGTTGGTAATCCACATCTTATTGCCCGTCAGCTCGTAACCGCCATCAACTGCGCGCGCACGGGTCGACATCGAGGCAGGATCTGAGCCTGAATCTGGTTCCGTCAGGCCAAAACAGCCGACATACTCGCCAGTGGCAAGCTTCGGTAGATATTTTTCTCTTTGCTCTTCGGTGCCATACGCCCAAATAGGATGCATGACTAAGCTCGACTGCACGCTCATCGCCGAACGATAACCTGAATCCACCGCTTCGACCTCTTTGGCAATCAGACCGTAGGCAACACTTGATAAACCGGCACAGCCATAACCTTCAATCGTCACACCAAGCAAGCCCATCTCACCCATTTGACGCATGATATTACGATCAAAGTTCTCGTTACGATTGGCCTCTAAAATGCCAGGCATCAGCTCTTTTTGAAAAAACTGACGGGCGCTGTCTGTGACCATACGCTCTTCATCAGTCAGTTGGTTGCGTAATAAAAACGGATCTTCCCAATCGAAACTTGGACGCTTAGATGTTGCCATGTAGAACTCCTTGTTATCAGTCTTCCTGACCGACGAGTAGTGATTAATGAGTAAATCGTTTGTATAAATGATTGACTTGTTAATTCCGCTGTGCGAAACTTAGTTTCATAATTTAAATCTATTTAAGCAAACTTTTACCGCGCTGTAAACCTTTATCAAAAAAATGAGCATAAAATGACAAAAAATGTATCTACAGCTCTGCCACTACTCGATCGAATGACCACTATTCTTGAGCAAAGTAAGGACGATAATGACCGGCAGTTTGTCACCGCACTGGGGCGCGGACTGACTTTACTGGCAGCCTTTGAGCAGCATGAGCAGCTCAGTCATCAGCAGTTATGTCAGATGACCGCCTTGCCAAAAGCCACCATCACTCGGCTTATTCATACCTTGATGACGCTTGGATTTTTACGTATGACCGAGCACGGACAATATCAGCTGGGCAGTAGCGCGGTGCGATTAAGTGCCACCGCGTGGAGTCGTCATGACATGGTGGCAACTGCTGAACCATTGCTGCGGCAATTTGCCAGTGACAATGAAGTATCGGTGAATTTGGCAACCGAAGTCGAAGGAGAAATGCGCTATCACGCTTGTTGTCGTAGCCCTGCTCGCCTATCGGTTAATTTACAAGTTGGCTCGGCAGTGCCCGTCGCCCGCACTGCCATTGGTCGCGCTTTTTATGCAGCGAGCTCGCCAGCGAGACAGTCGGTGATTCGTAATAATCTACAAGAGCATTTATCCAAAGAAGAGTATGACCGCGCGCAATCTGCGTTAAGCGAGGCGACAGAGCACTATGTAAAGTATGGCTATACGGTATCAGATGGGGAGTTTTCTACCGATATATTGGCAGTTGCCGTTGGCGTCTTTGATATCGCAACTGGGCAGTATGCATATTCGCTCAATGCCAGTGTGCCGAGTGCCAATTGGCAAGCGGAAGAATATGCAGCGATGATTGTGCCGAAATTGCAAGCGTTGGCTGAAAGGGTTGGCAGTGGGGTTTAGAAAAGTTGAGTGGATTTATTTATTTTTTAGCGCTGTATAAAGGTATTGGTAATGCGATGAGAGCACAAAATGATTTGGTGGAAGTGCTATATAGTTTTCGGCAAGTGGTTTGTGTTAAAGAATGAGAAGCGCTAAACTTTAAAGCAAATATCAATAATAATAAAAGTATTGGAGTCAACCATGAAACTCGCCGAAGCCCTCCTCATCCGTAGCGATATGCAAAAAAAGCTCGCCCAAATTAAAGGGCGTATTCGTAGCAATGTCAAAGTCCAAGAAGGCGACGCGCCAAACGAAGACCCAAACGCGCTGATGATTGAAGCCAGTCAAGTCATTACTGAATTATCGGCTTTGATTGAACGTATTCACCGAACTAACGCTGTCGCTCAGACCAATGAAGGTCAATCGATGCTGACACTATTGATCGAACGTGATACCTTAGAGATGCGCCATAAGTTATTGATTGAGGCCATTGAAGCCACTGATACCGAGGTTGACCGTTATAGCCCTCGCGAGATTAAATGGCATATCATGGTTTCGGTTGCCGGTTTACAAAAGCAAGCCGACGACATCGCGATGAAACTACGTAAGATTAATATTGTCATTCAAGCCAATAACTGGCAAATTGACCTTGTAGAATAAGTATTTTTAAACCATTGATATGAGAATTTTCTGTCCGTTTTATTTATTTAACAATAATATTGGATAATAAACGGATAGACTGCCCCTTTGGAACCGACTGGGCGAGTGTCAGACCCCAAACCGCCACAGCAGGGGGTTGAAAACATACTGTAGTGGCTGCTACGCGTTGCGGGCAGACGCTTTTTTTACCATTCATGCCCTGCACCCGTCACAACTCACAAGGCACTATTTAGACCTTACTACCAGACACTGACAGTCGGTTTCAATCTTATTTTTAATGCTTTTCGTTATTGCCATTGAGTGCCTTTTCCTTATCTTCGACGCCAAATCATCAGCAGAAAATCATTTGAAATAATCAATCCGAGCCGATTACGTCTAAAAACTGTTATTTTGAGCGCAAAATTGGCACTCTGTTACCCAATTAAACCGTCGCAGTGATATCATATGTGTATGATGTACGCGATAAATTTAAGCATTTAATCTATTCTTAATAACCATGTTTATGACATGGTTATTTTGTTATGGATACTTTGTTTTTTATCATCGCGTTTTTATTATTTACGTAACACTGTTGAGTATCGTTATGCCCCAATCTCGTACCAATCTAAACCCAAAACCCAAACAGGATTCTCCTTATTTAGTTGGCGTCATGTTGCGCTATAGTACTTTTGCCGCCGCGACCCTGCTGTTTATAGCAGGGCTGTTATTGATGAATTGGTGGCTGATTATTCTTGGCGGATTGGGTGTGGGTTTGGGGATTTATGATGTCATACAGGCAAAGCATGCCATCTTAAGAAACTATCCAGTCGCTGGGCATATTCGCTATGTACTTGAGGATTTTCGCCCTGAGATTCGTCAGTATTTATTAGAAAATGATAAAGAACAAGTGCCGTTTTCACGCCAGCAGCGCGCACTGGTGTATCAACGAGCAAAAAACGTCAGTGATACCAATGCTTTTGGTACGCTTGATAATTTATACGCACACGGTAAAGAATGGTTTTTGCAATCAGCGGTCAGCCAACCGTTAGAAAATAAAGACTTTCGTATTATCGTGGGCGGTGAGCGCTGCCAGCAGCCGTATGATATGTCGGTATTTAATATCTCAGCGATGAGCTTTGGGAGTTTATCAGCCAATGCCATTATGGCGCTTAATCAAGGCGCTAAATTGGGCGGCTTTACCCATGATACCGGCGAAGGCGCCATCAGCCCTTATCATCGTAAGTTTGGTGGCGATTTAATCTGGGAGCTGGGTACCGGTTATTTTGGTTGCCGTGATGAGCTTGGCAATTTTGACCCACAGTCCTTTGCCGAACAGGCAACCGATCCGCAAGTAAAAATGATTGAGATTAAACTCTCGCAAGGTGCAAAACCAGGTCAAGGCGGCGTACTGCCAGCAGAAAAAATCACGCAAGAGATTGCGGATACGCGCCACGTGCCGATGGGCAAAGACTGCGTGTCGCCCTCGTCACACAGTGCTTTTAGCACACCGCGCGAGTTGGTGACTTTTTGGCAGCAGCTGCGTGATTTATCAGGCGGTAAACCGGTCGGCTTTAAGCTATGTGTCGGTCAGCCGTGGCAGTTTATGGCGATTGTAAAAGCTATGATAGAGATGGACAATTACCCTGACTTTATCATCATTGACGGCGCTGAAGGCGGTACAGGTGCAGCGCCCGTTGAATTTATGGACAACGTCGGTATGCCAATGGTTGAAGGCTTTATGCTCGTGCATAATACTTTGGTTGGTGCGGGTATTCGGGATAAGATTAAGCTTGGCGTTAGTGGTAAAATCGTCTCAGGCTTTGATATTGCGCGTATGATTGCGCTAGGCGCTGACTGGTGTAACTCGGCGCGCGGCTTTATGTTTGCCGTTGGTTGTATCCAATCGCGCTCATGTCATACCAATACTTGCCCGACTGGCGTTGCTACCCAAGACCCCTATCGCCAAAAAGCGCTTGATGTACCAAGTAAAGCTGAACGCGTGGCAAGTTTTCATAAAAATACGCTAAAATCACTTGCCAGTATCGTTGGTGCGGTTGGTCTTCAGCATCCAAGCCAATTACAGCCGTATCATATCGCCCGCCGTTTAGACGATGGCCAGATTAAGCTGTTATCGAAGTTCTTTTACTTTGCCGACCAAGGCGCCCTGCTTGAGGAAAATGCTCGCGCCGACGTCTTTAACCAAATGTGGGTGATGGCAAATCCTGATAGCTTCCTTGCCAATAACGATGCGCTGATTGCTTATAACAAAGACTCGCGTGATAAAGGTAAAGAAACCAATGCCCCAACCACCCAGCACCCCGATGATTCGGTAGATCTCATCGACGGTGGTTTATTAATTGGCAACGTCAATAATACTTTCCGCGAAATTCCGCCATTAGACGATTAAGGATTATGGCGTTTTTTAGACCATCTAACGTTATCCTATAAAAAGATAAGTCATCGATGCCAAGTTCTATATTTAGGTTCCCTTACTCATTGTTGGCAGCAGCGCTGGTTGCATTAAGCATCAGCGCTTGCCAGCCAGCAGAAGATAATAACCATGACGCGATAAGTAGTGATGGCAAAAATTGGTCATGTCAGGCGCAAAACACGCCCTTTGCCTATAGCGTTTGCCGTGTTGATGCAAAGGCACTGACCGACACGCGTTATTCATTACAGCTATTTTGGCAACAGAGCGATAGCAATGCTGATAACAACCAGCCGCTACTGACTTTTGATGCTTTACTAGCGGCGCTGCCCTCTAACCAAACCCTCAACTTTGCCATGAATGCTGGCATGTATAATGAAAATTATGCGCCGATTGGCTATACGGTTATCAAAGGTAAAGAGCTGCGCGCATTAAATATCAAAGAAGGCGGCGGCAACTTTCATCTGTTGCCCAACGGCGTCATGTGGTGGGATAAATCTGGCAAAGTACAGATTACCGAAAGTAAAACGCTAGATGAACAGCTCAAAAGTGGTAAAGCACAACCTTGGTATGCGACTCAATCAGGACCTATGCTGGTTATTAATAACGAGATTCATCCGCAGTTTAACCGTGATAGCACCTCTATTAAACCGCGCAATGGTGCCGGTGTTTGTAGTGATGGCAGCGTGCAGTTTGTCAATAGTGAAGAGCCTGTGACCTTTTATCAGTTTGCCGAGCTTTTTAAGGATGACTTAAACTGTCCAAATGCTTTGTTTTTAGATGGCGGGATTGCTTCAGCATTATATGCGCCTAGTATTGATAAACATGATAAAAAAGAGATGGGCGTGATGATTGGGCTGGTTGATTTAAATCAATAGTATAATTCTCAACCTATCTTAATATTACCCTAAACCCTTTACCCACATCCCTTTTACCAGTTCGTGCTGTAACTCGTAAATCTTATAGCAGCTTATTACAATCTTTTGGTTACTGCACTTAGCGCCGATACTATTGGATCAAGATATTTATAACGTGCTTGGTGCATGAGTGTTGATGTTTCTATGCTCACAGTTTGTTCTCGCTCCATAACTGTGAATAATGCTTGCGCTGCTTGCTTACCAGACGTTGCTGCCTGCTCCATGGTGGGGATTTTCCAGCGTCCAGTAACCGAAACAATCTCGCCTGCCACCACGACATTATCCCACTGCGTAGTGGTTTCAATCAGCTCATCATCAGCATTGCGCACATAGATTTGCGCCAAATCCACCCAGCGCTTTCCGTTATCCTGCACGATACCCATCTCAGCGGTCTCAATATCAGTATACGGCTGCCAATTATCGGTATACAGCAAATTAACTGGATCAATCACGCCGCCTTGCGCGATAGCTTGACGCTGCTCTGCATCGGTAATACCCAGCTGGTATAGAATCTCTTCTTTGGCCTCTGCAGGTGTACATTCCATAAAACGCTTGCCAAATAGTGAGCCTTTATTAAACGGTGAGCTACAAGTTGCCGATAGATTATAATCAAAGCTATCAGGGAATTCGACGTCTTGCCAAAAGCCGCCACGATGCTGAATTTGAAAGACAATATTCCACGGCGCATCAAAGCATAAGTTATAAGACTTACCCAAGAACGGCTCAAAAACAGCGGGTATTTCGGCTAAAGGAAACTGGCTGCCAAAGGACCATTCATCGTTAAAAGGCTTCTTAACCTGTGGTAACAGTCCCATTTTCCATAATACTTCGTGCGGCAGCGCCATCACGGCAGCATCATAGTGCTCTTGCTGTAAACCGTCTGTGGTGCCATTATCACCGCTAATATCAACACTAATCTGTCCATCATCATGATGATGCATATTGAGTATACGCGCTTGAGTGACGATGGTTACCCCGCGCGCTTTTAGCTTCTCTACTAGCGCCTCGATTACCTCAGAAGTCGGACGATTAAAGCAATACGATTTAGACGTCTCACCTTCTGGCAACACGGGTGCTTCGGTCATCGGTAAAAACATCAGTACAAAACTGTCCATAATATCGACGGCTTTACTGTGCATTCTGGCACCAGTCAAGATGCCAAACCAATTGGTAATAAATTGCTTAGTATGGGCATCAAAATCATCAATACCGATGACCTCACCTGCTGTTTTAAATGCCATCGCGGCGCGCTCTTTGTCACTGGCATTGACATGATGAACAATGCGTTGTACCAGTTGCAGCATGTTCTTTTTATTTAAATCAAAGGTATCAACCATCGCCTCAATCGTCTGCAAATCTATCGCCGCACGTCTATCGATTGCGACGCGTTTACCTTTTTGTTCATCTTTTTGCTCACTATTATTAGTGTGATTATCGCTGTCTTCAGTGTTACCGTGACCACTTTGATAAAACTGATAGTCTTCAACCGCTGTCAACATATGCAATAAACCAGCACGATCAAAAATATTAAACAAAGAAAAATAGGTAGAGCTTAGCGCGCGAATGGAGTGCTCTTCAAAGCGTTGCTCATCAGCATTAAAGTAGCCAATCATTTTGCCACCACATGTGGCGCTTGATTCTACAATGGTAATATCAATGTTTGGGTCTTCGGACAACTCAAACGCCGCACTTAACCCTGAGATACCACCACCAGCGACGAGTACTTTTTTCTTAGCATGCCTATTTTCAGCGAGCGTTTTAACGGGCGGATTATTATTGTTAGAGGTCATTATTTGAGGATTTGAGTCAGCCATGGTGTTTCCTTGTTATTATGCGAATTTTTATAATGATTTTTTATTATTAATTTAGAGTCTATTAAATATTCCAGTTTCAAACCTGTTTAATCTCAAGTGCACTATAAAAGAATAAGGCAAAGTTATTTCATAACTTTGCCTTATGTGTTCATCTATTGTTGTATATCGTTTTAACTTTATTAGCCAGCTTTCAGCTCTAGACTCATTTTAGGACCAAACGGCTCATAATGCACATTATCAACGCCATGATCTAATGCGACTAACCCATCAATCATACTGTCCATAAACATCATCGAGCCACAAACATAGATATCAGCAGGCTTAGGCAGATTAGCTAACCATGCTTCATCAAGAATTTGCCCTTCGTCAAAATAGAAAATATGTTTTTCTACGTTTTCTGCTTTTTCTAACAGCTTATCAACTTGCTCATTAAAGGCATGATGCTGCTCATTTTGACAGGCATAAACCCAAGTGATAGGGCGCTTTGGATTGGCAGTCACTTGCGCCTCTAGCATGGCTAGGATAGGTGTCACCCCTACACCCGCACTCATCAATACCAGTGGAATGTCATTTTGTTGTACCAAATCCTGATTTAACAAAAAGTCACCAGCAGGCGCAGATAGTGAAATAGTATCACCAACTGTGAGGTTGTCATGTAAATGGTTAGATACTAAACCATTGTGTTCATTACGATTGTCGCGTCTTACCGCGAACTGAATACCTTTTTCGGTACTGGCTGAGTATAATGAATAATGACGCAGTGCAGTATGGCTACTATCTTTTGGATCTGTTTTTACGGTGATATATTGACCAGCGGTTAAATTCAATTTGCTTAGATCAACTGTACTACCCTCTGCTGGAACGACGGTAAAAGCAGCAATATCAGTAGCGGCTTCGTATTTTTCGGTAATAGTAAATGGCGCAAAACCTTGCCACATTTCTGCTTCATACATGCCATGTTCTATTTGGATAAATACCGAGGCAATTTCATCATATGCTTCAGTCCAAGCACCGATGATATCATCGTTAGCAGCTTCGCCTAGCACTTCTTTTATCGCACCAATTAGATGGTGACCAACGATGGGATAATGCTCAGGTAGGATTTGTAACGCTCTATGCTTGTGGCTAATCTGCGTGACTTGTGGCAATAAAGTCGCCAATTTATCCAAATGCTTAGCGGCTGCTAGTACCGTCGTCGCTAATGCGGTTTGTTGACGGCCCAATTTTTGATTGGTTTCGTTAAATATGTCCAGTAGCTCAGGATGCTCATTAAACATGTTTTTATAAAATACGGTGGTAATTGCCGTTCCATGCTCCTCGAGTACGGGAACGGTTGATTTTACGATTTCTAATGTTTTAGGTGAGGCCATGTTGTCTCTCTCAGTGGATTACTATAAGGATTAATTAAAAGGATTAAAAATGAAAGGTTTACACTAGCAACAATGACTGGGTTTAAACAGCTGTCGAACTCTCGTGGTCAAACACTGTAATCAAACTTTTTTAGCCCATCCAATCGGAATATTACTATAAGATTCATTTAGGATGAATGTTATCATATTTAACGGGGCATACCAATGCCCTATCGTTATAAATTTGATTTATTTAGACCAAAAAAGGCAGCGGCCATGAAAACATCGCCGCTGCCTTAACAGAACATTCAATCAGCTTGACTGATAAATTAGTTTGAATATAAACGCGTCATTATAAAATTACCGCGCCATATAATTGGTCATCTCTTCCACACCGTGCAGCGTCATGGGATACATTTTATTATCGAACAACTTTTTAATCTCAACGATGGTCTGAGTATATTGCCAATAGGCATGATTTTCAGGATTGAGCCAAGCAACTTTATCAAAATGTGCTAATACCCTTTTTAACCAGACAATACCTGCTTCGTTATTCATATACTCCACACTGCCGCCGACCGTCATCAGCTCATAAGGCGACATCGATGCATCGCCGACAAATATCACCCGATACTCGCGACCATACGTATTAAGCAGCTCATAAGTCGGCATCGGCGCACTGTGGCGACGATTGTTGTCTTTCCAAACATAATCATATAAGCAGTTATGAAAGTAAAAAAACTCTAAGGTTTTAAATTCGTTTTTAGCCGCAGAAAACAACTTTTCCAATGCTTCGACGTGAACATCCATACTGCCACCAACATCAAATAGCATCAGCACTTTGACACGGTTGCGGCGCTCAGCTTGCATATGAATATCGAGCACACCTTTTTTAGCGGTGCGCTTAATGGTTTCGTGAATATCTAGCTCATCGGCGCTGCCGGTACGTGCAAATTGGCGCAAGTTGCGCAGTGCCATTTGGATTTGGCGCGTGCCAAGCTGATTGTCATCATCAAGATTGCGATATTTGCGCTGCTCCCACACTTTAGCCGCGCTGCGTTTACGTGACTCGCCGCCGACGCGCACGCCTTCTGGATGGTCGCCATAGGCACCAAATGGTGACGTGCCGCCAGTGCCGACCCATTTACTGCCACCTTGATGACGCTCTTTTTGCTCTTTAAGACGCTCTTCAAGCGCTTTCATCAACTCCTCTAATGAGCCGTATTTTTTCAGCAAGCGCCGCTGCTCTTCGGTCAGATTTTTTGGATCAAGCTTTAAATCTAGCCACTCTTTTGGAATATCCGTCAACTTTGCGAGCAGCTCATCCATATCAAGACTATCGACGCCCTCAAAATAATCTGCCATAGCACGGTCAAATTTATCAAAGTGACGCTCGTCTTTGACCATACAAAGCCGAATCAGTCGATACATATCCTCGCGACTGGCAAAAGTAGATAGCTCTGGGTTTTCAGGATGCGGCTGCATCATCAGCCCTTGATCTAAGGCCGCGTTTAGGTCAAGCAGCTCACGCGTACTGACCGGCACGCCGTAGGTACGCAGGGTATAGAACAATTTGATAAACATAAAAGTCGCATCACTTATTGGCTGATAGAGTTACGAGTTGGATTGCTTCATTAGCGTCAATTATGACAAACGAGCTATCGCTTAACGACGCATCATATTGGCAAAACGCTGCAATAAACTCACATCGGCTTCGTTTTTCAGCAGCGCGCCATATAGTGGCGGAATAGACTTTTCCCCGCGTAAGTTTTCTTCCAGCTCGTTTTGTGCCATATCGTCAGCCAATAATAGCGTCAGCCAATCGACCAATTCCGACGTTGATGGTGGCTTTTTAAGCCCTTGAATATTACGCAGCTTATAAAAAATATCGAGCGCATCATTGACGAGTTTTTCTTGGATATTTGGGAAATGCACCTCAATGATTTGGCGCATGGTATCTTCCTCTGGGAAGTCGATATAATGGAAGAAACAGCGGCGTAAAAACGCATCCGGCAGCTCTTTTTCATTATTTGAGGTGATGATAACCACCGGACGCTGCTCGGCAGTGATGGTCTCGCCCGTTTCATAAACGTAGAAAGACATTTTATCGAGCTCATGCAGTAAGTCGTTTGGAAACTCGATATCGGCTTTATCAATCTCATCAATCAATAACACACTGCGCTCATTACTGGTAAAGGCCTCCCACAGTTTACCGGGCTTGATATAGTTGCCAATCTCATACACCTTGTCGTCGCCCAACTGCGAATCACGTAAGCGCGATACGGCATCGTACTCATATAGCCCCTGCTCAGCTTTGGTGGTTGATTTAATGTGCCACGTAATCAGCGGCATCCCTAAACTCTCAGCTACTTCTTCAGCCAGTAAAGTTTTACCAGTGCCCGGCTCGCCTTTAATCAGTAACGGCTTTTGTAGCGTCATCGCCGCATTAACGGCCAGCTGCAAATCATCAGTGGCAATATAGCTTTGCGTACCGGTAAAGCTTTTCTTCGTTTTATCAGTCGTGCTCATAATACATTCTCAGTTATTAGAAAAAGTTATTAAAATCAGTTATTGTTATCCGTTAAACATGATAAAAGGTTTAGGAAAAATCGTTAGCAGATACCTAATTATTTAGATTAGCACAGTGCCATTAATTGCCAAAATACTTATGCGTTCGTAGTTATTATTGATTCACTGTAAAGCTTATAAATGAGTATAAAAAAAGACACGCAGGGTGTCTTTTAGTGTAAAAATCTCTAGCAAAAAGCTTTATTACTCATATCTATTATTTGCGGTCTTTTTTTAAGCTAACCTCAGCTTTAGGCTTACTTAATTCAGTCTTAGCCAATTCAGGTTTAGACGACAATGCTGAATGATCAAACGACTCTGATAAACGAGCATCGTCTGCCAAATAATTACCAGTGGTCAATTGAGCGGTCGCTTGCGCATCGTCTGCCGTACGGCTACGGGCTTTATCCAAGCTCGACTCAAACGCGCCGCGAATCAGTTGCCAAACAAAACCAACAAACAAGCCTACTACCAGTACGACCAAAATCGGTAGCATATTGGTAATCGCGCCAGCCGTATCTTTCATCATAATCGCATAAACGACGCTGATACTCGCCGGCGCAATCACGCTAGGGTCACCAAGCGCCGTACCAGGCGCGAGCAAGACGGCAAACAATATCATCCAACTCATACCACCAAGCGGGCGCGGCAAAATACGAGCAACCAACAACCAAAGTATCAAAACGATAATTACGCCGCCAAGATACGCATACATAGGTAAGTCTGCGGGCGGCACATCTTTTACCAGTTGCCCCCACCAAATCGTAATCTCACCGAGGATATCACTGATAGCGCCTATCGGTAAGCTGTCTATAATGCCTTTTAACCAATCCATGCGTGTTTCATTACCTGCGTTTATTACCTGCGGCGCGTAAGGCGTCAAGCGGTATAGGGTAAGTTTTGTCAGACTAGCAGTGCGACAAAATACATAATCATCAACTGCACTTAATTATGCGTGTCTAATGGCGATTAGTTTATCACGACTTGCTAGCAAAATGCATAAGCGCAAATGTTTCGTCGCTTTTTTGGTGCATTTAAGCGAAGTTTCTTAATTTCAAAAAAAGTCTCTTAATTTTAAAACCTGTTAATCGTAGATATTATCCTGCGCTTCACGGGCGCGTAGCTCAGCTTGACGGCGCATCACATCTTGCGGTGGCAACTGCACAAAATACCCTTGCGACTTTAGTTTTGTCAGCACTTCTTCTTTGTCAACGCGCGCCAATTTTGGCGTGCTCGCCAAGTCTAAATGCATGACAAACTGACTACGTCCTAAACTTGCCCGAAACTCTTTTGGCAGTACACCAAGCCAGTCCTTAATCTCATCGGTATCATCAGGATAATCAGGGCGAGCAATGTAAACATACATATCGTCGTGTTTGGGAAATTTATAAATATCGCAATGCATAAAAATAACCTATCAGAAACTATCGCCATAGATTAGCATATTTGCGGCTGCAATCAGTAGTCGCTTTACGTTTTGCTATGGTAAATCACTGTAAATTCCGCTTATTTAGTGACCTTTTACACATGCTATTTATTCATAAATTTGTCAGCTCTGCTGCTAAAAAGTTGTTTTTAACAACATTATCGACTTTAATGCGGCAGATGGCTTGTAAAAACAGCCTGAACCTTTCATAATAAAAGCGTTTTTCAGGAGAGAGTCTTGGGCATGATATTAAGTGAGCTTATATTTACGAGCTGCGCTAATCACTGCTTGATGACCACCGAAGGCGCATACACCCTGCCAATCGCTCAGGTAAAAGGACTGAAAAACATATGTCACAACTGTTTTATTGCTATCGCAACTGCATAGCATTCCAAAACATAAGGCATAACAAATCTGGAGAGCGGTAAGGACGGACGACGCCTTACCCACCGAAGGGGAGAAAATGCGACATCACTTGCTTGGACTTTTTAAGGCTTTTGCTTTAAAAAATCACCATGATGGTTCGTGTTGAAAATCTCAGGTTACAGGACAGATAGGGCTTTTGCTTAAACCGACGTTTGGCGTCTGTTTGGCTAATTGTTCTATTTTTTTGTACGACCCTTGGTTGCACTGCTTGCGCCCTGCAAGATTGCTACTCACTACTATGATAATGCACATCTGCCCTGCTACTTTGATATTTTATACCTGATTATCAAGTGCTGCTGATGTTCCATAAGGATTTGTTATGACCGACACTCACAATACCAGTTCTCAAAATACCAGCACTTCCGCCCCTAAACGCACGCCCCTTTACCAGTCGCACCTTGATAGTGACGGCAAACTGGTGGATTTCTCTGGTTGGGAATTACCAATCCATTATGGTTCACAAATCGAAGAACACGAAGCCGTGCGTACCGACGCCGGGATGTTCGATGTCTCGCATATGGTCGTTGTTGATGTTAAAGGCTCGGATGCCAAAGCATGGTTGCAAAAGCTCCTTGCCAATGATGTCGATAAATTAAAAACCGTTGGTAAAGCACTTTATTCTCCGATGCTCAATGAGCAAGGCGGTATCATTGACGATTTAATCGTTTATCTGATGAATGAAGACGCCACCGAATATCGTATCGTGTCAAATGCGGCTACCCGCGATAAAGACATGGCACAGTTTAATAAAGTTGCCGAAGGTTTTGAGGTTGCTTTAACGGAACGTGATGACTTGGCTATGCTCGCTATCCAAGGACCGAATGCCGTTGCAAAGCTGGCAGAAGTCAAACCAAGTTGGGCAGATACATTGGCTGCCCTTAAGCCTTTCGTTGGTGCTGATTTAACCGATATCGAAGGCAAAGATTGGTTTGTGGCGCGTACTGGCTATACAGGCGAAGACGGCGTTGAAGTGATCATGCATGGCGATGATGCACCAGCATTTTTTGAGCAATTAAAAGCCAATGGCGTCAAACCTGCTGGTCTTGGCGCGCGTGATACCTTGCGTATGGAAGCGGGCATGAACCTTTATGGTCATGATATGGACGACAATGTTAGCCCTTACGAGTGCAACATGGGCTGGACACTGGCGCTAAAAGACGAGCGCGACTTTATCGGCCGTGAAGCCTTAGTAAATAAGCGTCAACAAGCAAAAGATGACAACAGTGCCATGAAGCAAGTCGGTTTATTATTGACGACACGCGGCGTCTTACGTGAAGGCATGACCGTGAACATCAATCAAGGCACGGATAATGAACAGACTGGCCTGATTACCAGTGGCACTTTCTCCCCTAGCCTAAAAAATTCGATTGCTATTGCCCGTGTGCCTGCCAGCTTATCAGATGACGATAGCGTGCAGGTCGATTTGCGCGGCAAGGGTAAATTCGTCGACGTCCGCGTTGTCAAGCTGCCCTTTGTGCGTAACGGCAAACAGCAATTTGACTGATATCCCTGATACCTTTTATTATGAGCGTCCCTTTTTTATTAACCATTCTCTATCATTTAGGAGAGAGACCATGAGTAACATCCCAGCAGAACTAAAATACATCGCCAGCCACGAGTGGCTGCGCCTAGAAGACGACGGTACGATTACGGTTGGTATCACTGACCATGCTCAAGACTTACTCGGTGACGTGGTGTTTGTTGAATTGCCAGACGTGGGTGACATTATCGCGGTTGATGACGAAATCTCTGTGGTTGAGTCTGTAAAAGCGGCCTCTGACGTCTACGCGCCTATCTCAGGCGAAGTGGTTGCTATCAACGAAGCATTAGAAGATGATCCAGAAATCATCAACTCTGACCCATACGGCGAAGGTTGGTTCTTTAGAATGAAGCCTGACAATATCGCTGACTACGAAGCTTTGCTAAGTGCTGATGAGTACGAAAACGAGCTGTAATAACCAGTTTATGCTCTTGCTTTGAAGCGATGTTCAATAAAGCAATCTTTGATTAAGCTATCGCTATTTTTAATATTAAAAAAATGACTTGTTATGACAGATATTGGCGTCAGCTGGTATCTGTGCGCTTTTTTCCTAACCTGCTTAGCGCTCAATTTAGCATTTGCAATCGCCCGCTCATTTATGCGTTTTATTTATTGAGCAAAAGTCTTGACCACGCACCTCAAGTATCTCGACACACAAACCTAGCCAAGCACTCAATCCCAGCATGGATTTTCATATGACCCCAGATACCGATAAGCAAACCATGATTGCTACGCCTGATCATACCCCGCAACTGCAAGCCTTTCGTGAAGTGGTTGAATCACGCCGCTCTGTGCGTCGTTTTACCGATACACCGATACCTGATGAGGTGTTGGCTGACTGTCTGCGTTTGGCCATGCTCGCGCCGAACTCGAGCAATCTACAGCCGTGGGAATTTTATGTGATTGATGATGCGGATAAGCGCAAACGCGCGATAAAAAACTGCATGAATCAAAATGCGGCAAAAACCTCAGCGCGCCTGATTGCAGTCGTTGCGCGTACCGATGTTTGGCACGATCATGCCAAGCAAATTTTACGCGAATATCCAGATACGCCAGTGCCAAAAAAGGTCAAAGATTACTACAACAAAGTTGTGACCATGGATTTCTTACGCGGACCAGTCAACGTTATATCAGCGGCTAAATGGGGTGCAACGCAAGTGGTCAGACGTATAAAAGGTCCGATTAAATCGCCTTATTATACCTTTGAAGACACCAAAAACTGGGCCACCAACAATACTGCTCTTGCAGCCGAAAACCTCATGCTTGCTTTACGCGCGCACGGTTTTGATAGCTGTCCGATGGGCGGCTTTGATGAGCCTGCGATGAAACGCTTATTAAATTTAAGCGACGATCACCATATCATTATGATGATTGGTGCTGGCGAGCGCGCTGATAATGGCATTTATAACAGCCAGTTCCGCTTTGACCAAACTCAATTTGTTCATTACGTCTAAAACCGTAAACCGTTATTAATTATTCTTTATTCGTTATTTTAGCCATCTCCTTTATCATCCCTTTTATCAAGGACCGTTATGACTATCTCTCAAAACCCAACGTTTGATACCTTTCAAGGTTTATTCAACGAAGCTGAATTTGTCTATCGTCATTTAGGCTCAAATGATGCCAAACAAGCCGACCTTTTAAATGCCGTTGGTTATCAAGACATGGCAAGCTTTATCAATGATACCGTACCTGAGCCAGTGCGCCTGCATAAAGAGCTAGATTTGCCTGTGGCGATGAGTGAGCACGCCGCACTTGCTAAATTGCGCACCATGGCAGACGATATCACGGTTAATAAGAACTATATCGGTCAAGGTTACTCGCCTGTGCGCATGCCAGCAGTTATTCAGCGCAACGTCCTTGAAAATCCCGGTTGGTACACCGCTTATACCCCTTATCAAGCTGAAATCGCCCAAGGTCGCCTAGAAGCATTGCTAAACTTCCAGCAAGTTTGTATTGATTTAACAGGTTTGGAGATGGCTGGCGCGTCATTACTTGACGAAGCAACGGCTGCGGCAGAAGCGATGGCGATGTCGAAGCGCGTGAGCAAAAGTAAATCAAACCAGTTTTTTGTGGATGAGCGTATCTATCCGCAAACCTTAGATGTCATCAATACTCGTGCCAAATATTTCGGTTGGGAGGTGGTGGTTGGTGATTTTGAACTGGCTAAATCAGGTGATTATTTTGGTGCTATTTTCCAATACGTCGGTGTTGAAGGCGATGTAAAAGACTTAACCGATGTTATCGCAGCGGTGAAGAAAAACAAAACCTACGTCAGCGTTGTCAGCGATATCATGAGCTTGGTGCTATTAAAATCACCAGCCGATATGGGCGCAGACGTAGCACTCGGTAGCACCCAGCGTTTTGGTATTCCAATGGGTTTTGGTGGTCCACACGCCGCCTACTTTGCCTTCTCTGATAAAGCCAAGCGCTCAGCACCTGGCCGTATCATTGGTGTCTCTAAAGACTCGCAGGGTAATACCGCGCTACGTATGGCACTGCAAACTCGCGAGCAGCATATCCGCCGTGAAAAAGCCAACTCAAACATCTGTACCTCACAAGTATTACTTGCCAATCTAGCTGGTATGTATGCCGTGTATCATGGTCCAAATGGCGTCAAGCGTATTGCCACTCGTATCCATGCGTTTGCAACTGCATTTGCTGATGTTATTAAAGGTGCTAACGACAGCAATCTAAACGTGGTACATGATCAATTCTTTGACAGTGTTGTCGTTGATTGTGGTTCAGAAAAAATGGCAACGCAGATTTTTGAAAACGCCGACAATACTGGCTACAACTTATGGCGTCTTGGCGACACCAAATTAAGCGTCGCCTTTAGTGAGACCAGCGACGCGCAAGATTTTAATGTCTTAACGCAACTATTCGTCAGTAAAGCCCATGACTTGCCGACAGAAGCTCGCGTGTCACTCGATAGTAAGCACTTGCGTAGCGACGATATCTTGACCCATCCAGTCTTTAACACCCATCATACCGAACATGAAATGCTGCGCTACTTAAAATCGCTTGAAGACAAAGATTTGGCGATGAACCGTAGCATGATTTCTCTTGGTAGCTGTACCATGAAATTAAACGCGACCAGTGAGATGCTACCGATTACTTGGCCTGAATTTGCCAATGTGCATCCATTTGCACCGCGCGGTCAAGTGACTGGCTACATTGCAATGATTGATAGCTTACAAGAGCAATTAAAAGCCATCACAGGTTTTGATGAAGTGTCTATGCAGCCTAACTCTGGCGCTTCAGGTGAGTACGCAGGCCTATTAGCCATCCGTCGTTACCATGAGTCATTGGGCGAAACAGACCGTGATGTTTGCTTGATTCCAATGTCAGCGCACGGCACCAACCCAGCTACCGCCATGATGATGGGTATGCAAGTCGTCGTCGTTAAAACTGACGATAACGGTAACGTAGATATTGATGATTTGACGGCTAAATGTGAAGAGCACAGCGCACGCTTAGGTGCCTTGATGATTACTTATCCATCAACGCACGGCGTGTTTGAAGAAGGCATCCGTCATATTTGTGATTTGATTCATAAGCATGGCGGTCAAGTCTATATGGATGGCGCCAACATGAATGCGCAGGTCGGCATGATGCAGCCTGCTGATGTTGGAGCAGACGTACTGCACATGAACTTGCACAAAACCTTCTGCATTCCGCATGGCGGCGGCGGTCCTGGCATGGGCCCTATCGGCATGAAAGCACATTTAGCACCATTTATGGCCAACCATACGTTGAGCCCTGTGCATAATGCGCAAAATGATTGCTCAGCCGTATCAGCAGCGCCTTATGGTTCAGCGAGTATCTTACCAATCTCATGGATGTATATTGCCATGATGGGGCGTGATGGTCTGCTAAAAGCCACTGAGCTTGCATTATTAAATGCCAACTATGTTGCGGCGCAATTAAAAGACCACTATCCTGTCCTTTATACGGGTAAAAACGGCCGTGTTGCGCACGAATGTATCATCGATATTCGTCCGTTGAAGGAAGAAACTGGCATCAGTGAAAGCGATATTGCTAAGCGCTTGATGGATTATGGTTTCCACTCACCAACGATGAGTTTCCCAGTCGCAGGCACCTTGATGATTGAGCCCACTGAATCTGAGTCGAAAGAAGAATTGGATCGCTTTATCAGCGCGCTTATATCTATCAAAGCTGAAGCGATGAAGGCCAAAGCTGGCGACGATGGTTGGACGTTAGAAGATAATCCACTGGTCAATGCACCGCACACCGCGGCGATGATTACCAGCAGCGAATGGTCGCATCCGTACAGCCGTGATACCGCCGCCTTCCCACTGCCTTACATTCGTGCCCATAAATTCTGGCCGAGCGTGGCACGTGTTGATGACGCTTATGGCGATAAGAACCTTATGTGCTCGTGCCCAAGTATCGAAAACTATATGTAGTTTTCAAACAACTATAAACAGTTCATATAAAAACAAACCTCCAAATCATCTACTGATTTGGAGGTTTTTATTTTGTCTATTCTGGGCTAATAATTTAAAGGGTCATGTGATTAGCGTTTAGATTAGTGGCTAGAGTCTAATATAATACAACATCAGTAAAATAACTTTTGGAAAATAACATGCAACAAAAAAACCGCGTCATTCTGATTCATGGTCTACATCAAACGGCGTGGATTATGCGCCCTCTTGCCAAACGCTTGCAAGCAGCAGGATTTGATACGTATCAATATGGCTATCGTAGCATGCGAGATAGCATCAAAACCAATAGCGCCCGCTTACATAACTGGCTAGAAAAGCATCACCACCTTGACCAACCAATCGATTTAGTCGGTCATAGTTTGGGTGGTTTGATTATTCGTGATTTTGTCGCTGAATATCCACAATGGCAAATTGGACGCTGCGTAACCCTTGGGACACCGCATTTAGGTAGTGTTTGTGCAGATTATATTTGGCGCTTATCCCCAGCGGTAGTGGGACGCTCGTACATCGATGCACTAGATGGAACCGTCGCACCGTTACCGGAGCATATTACCTTAGGCGTGATTGCCGGTAATCGTCCTTATGGCTTAGGGCAGTTATTTTTGCAGCATCATAATCGCAAACTGCGTCGAGCAGACAACATGCCATCAGCAGAACATCTGCTACACGATGGCACTGTCTATGTTAAAGAAACCAAAATAGAGGCAGCCACTGATCATATTGTCTTGCCCGTCTCGCATACTGGCATGCTGGTCGATAAAACAGTGGCCTCACAAACCAAATATTTTTTACAACATGGACAGTTTGACCATAGCGAGCTTAAGCATTTATAAATGCTAAGTACTTATAAAAGCTAGTTTTTATCGTTTAGCGAACATTGATACCCATACCCTGCTGCAACTCGGTTTTATGTTCCTCAATCACTGGAATCAAGGTTTGCATCACCCACTCATTGCGCCAACCTTTTAACCCTTCTGGCAACTCGCTTATTTCCTTATCAAAGGCAATCACTTCATAGAGCTGCGCGAGCCATTTTTTACGCATCAATACATTAGCAGGCACGCCAATTTTTTCTGCTTGCGCATCGATTACTTGTTGCACTGCTTTTGATAAGACTTTGTTTTTTGAGCGATACGGTGGTATTAGACAGTCTGGATGTTCAGCAGGATGCAGGTTTTTGGCTTCTTTAATGACCTTGAGCAACTCTTCACCATAGAGGCGCAGCATACTACGGTGCATGGTAGTTTTGTGTGCAAGCTCGCGCATACTGCTTGGTTTTTCCGTAATAATCTCACGTACTGCTTGTTTTTTAATGACAAAGGTACGCGGCTGATTGGTCGCGCGTGCTAGCTCTTCGCGCCATGTTGCCACTGCTTGTAGTATCGCCATTTGCTCTGAGGTATAACGATAATCTGCCATCGTTAGATACATCTCATCATCGGCTACATGCTGCGCGTCATATAAGTCACTGGCATAAAGCTGACAATCTGCCCACACGTATTCAAACAGACCCTGCTTTTTCAGCTCATATTCAAGACTTAGATAAAGCGCTGGCAAAAAACGCACGTCATCTATCGCATACTGCTCTTGCTCATCTGATAGCGGACGTTGCAGCCAGTCTGATTGGCTTTGCTCTTTATCGATATGCATATCTAGCTGATCATCAAGCGCCTGCTGGTAGCCCATTTGCAGCTGACCCGTCAAATATGACAGGGCAATTTGCGTATCAAAAATATTGGTCAACGGCGGGCAGTCAGACAATAGATAAAAAATACCCAAGTCTTCACCGCAGGCATGCCAAATCGCCACGTCTACTTTAGCCAAGGCCTGCCATAGTTCGGCCAATTGCAATTGCGGCGCATCTAGTAAATACACATGATTGCCAGTATTTAACTGCACCAGTGCCAAACGCGGATAATAGGTATCGCGCTTAATAAATTCAGTATCTAGTGCCACCCGCCCGCAAGTCGCCAAAGCATCGATAACTTCAGCCAAATCCTCTTGCTGACGTATCCAAGTGACAGCGGCGTCATCGGCGGTGTCTAACAAGGCTTCGATATCAGGCTCGGGTGGCAAATCTGTGGGCGCTACCTCGTCATTGACTGATGGTTTTGATAACTCATCATCAGTAGCCGTATTATCTAAGCGGTTTGATTGGTTAGAAGTAGTTAAAGCTGTTGAAACATGGTTTGACACGGGCAGATACCTGCTGAAATAGAAGAAAATAAAACGCTAAACCGCGCCTTAATATAATGAAAAAAGAATTATAACAATATCATAAAATCAGATGAACAAAATTTTGTTTTAAAAAAGCAGTAATACCAAAGAGACAGACATACTACAAAAATGAGCGATTTTGCATGGCTTGCCCAAGGGTCATACTATCAAGATATTCAAGCTCGCCGCCCATCGGTACGCCTTGCGCCAAACGGGTGATTTTATTGACATGTCGGCCGACTGCTTCACTGATAAAGTGGGCGGTCGTTTGACCCTCAACAGTCGTACCCGTCGCCAATATCAGTTCTTCAACCGGCTCTTGCTTAACCCGCCAGACCAGCTGATCGATATTTAGATCATCGGCGCTGATACCGTCTATGGGCGATAAATGCCCGCCCAACACGAAATAACGCCCACGATAGCCTGCGGTTTGCTCTATCGCCATCACGTCCGCTGCGGTTTCAACCACGCATAACAAGCCATCATCACGCCGTGGATCTTGGCATAATGGACAAACTGCCTCGTCGCTAAAACTATGGCAGCGCTGGCATTCGACAATATCACGCATCGCCTCATCAAGTGCTTGGGCTAGCGCCATGCCTTGGGGGCGTTTTTTGGTAAGCAAATGCAATGCCATACGTTGGGCACTTTTTTGCCCCACGCCCGGCAAAATACGTAGCTGTTTGACCAGCTGATCAAATTTGGCTGTCAGCAAAGTAACTTCCTTTATTTAACTTAATTTATAAATCGTAGCTATAAAAATGGGGTCGTATCGTGTCGATAACAACCCCATTTTTGTGGTCAATCAGCAGTTTTTAGCGCTTATAATCCGCTATCTAGAACAGACCTTGCATACCTGGTGGTAAGCCCATACCTGATGTTGCGCCAGCCATGGTTTCTTCATACAGCTCATCCGCTTGACGCACCGCATCATTGATGGCAGCAGCGATTAGGTCTTCAATCATATCTGGCTCGTCTTCCAATAAACTTGGATCAATGGTCAAACGCTTAACGACGTGGCGACCAGTCATAGTGACTTTAACCAGACCACTGCCCGCTTCGGCTTGCACTTCTTTATTGGCCAATTCTTTTTTAGCGTTTTCAACGTTTGCTTCGACTTTCTTTTGCATCGTTTGTGCTTGTTGCATCAATGCTTGAATATTCATAGTTGCCTCTTTTATTTTGTATTAATGCGTATCATTATAAAACGTGATTCATCACTAAATCTGATGTTAATGGCGATTATACCTTTATCTTTACAAACTGTCTAAACCACGCGCCAAATCTTTGATGATATCTTCCACATCTTCTAAGCCTACCGACAGGCGGATGAGACTATCATTAACGCCTGCTTCTGCGCGCGCCTCAGGCGTCAAGCGAAAATGGGTAGTGGTCGCGGGATGGGTAATGGTGGTTTTGGCATCACCCAAATTATTGGTGATAGAAACCATTTGCGTTGAATCAATCACATGCCACGCTGCGGCTTTTGAATCAGTACCCTTTGAATTAGGGCTAGTCGACGATTTAACTTCAAAGCCCATGATAGCGCCATAACCATCTTTCATATGATGTTGGCGCGTCGCAAGCTCATGCGCAGGATGGTCGCTTAATCCTGAAAAGTGCACGGTGCTAACGTTGGGATGATTGACCAAAAATTCTGCTACTTGATTGGCATTTTGACAATGCGCTTGCATACGTAATTTCAGCGTCTCAAGCCCTTTGGTAAAGACCCATGCGTTAAATGGGCTCATACTGATACCGCCTGAACGCACCACGGTAAACGCCTCTTGTATTAGCTTATCGCTACCGACCAAGGCGCCGCCTAATACCCGGCCTTGACCGTCTAAATATTTGGTCGCAGAGTGAATGACCACATCCGCGCCCAAATCTAACGGTCGTTGCAAGGCTGGTGTGGCAAAGCAGTTATCAACGACCAATAAGATATCGTTGGCTTTACACAGCTGGCTTAAATAACCAATATCACAAATTTGCGCAAGCGGATTGCTCGGGCTTTCGCAATAAATTACCTTGGTATTTGGCTGCACAGCCTGTGCCCAAGCATCATTATCGAAGCAATCGACGTAACTGACTTCAACGCCAAACTTTGCCATATAGTTATTAAATAAACCAATCGATGAGCCAAATAACTGGTTGGCAGCGAGCAAGTGATCGCCAGCTTTAAGATACGCCAAACACATGGTCAAAATCGCGCCCATACCTGAGGCTGTCGCCACCGCACGCTCGCCGTTTTCGAGCGCCGCCAAACGCCGCTCAAAGGTGCGCACGCTAGGATTGGTATGGCGAGAATAAACGTTACCCGTTTTGCTACCATTAAAATGCGCGGCAGCGTCCGCCGCTGATTCATAGACATAAGAGCTGGTGGTAAAAATAGCCTCTGAATGCTCGCCCTCGTCGGTACGATGCTGCCCTGCTCGTACGGCGATGGTTTGCATGCCATAATTAAGATCTAAATTGAGCGCGTCATCGCGCCAGTTTGCATCTAATTTGCTTGCTTGTGATTCATTTGCATCTAATTTATTTGCATTGCTATCATCGTGCGCTTGCGACTGACTCATAAATTTTCCATTGCCCAAGTTATTAGTAAACATTCCGCTTATTTTGATTATAAACAGCATTTGTTCGCGTTATCATAGCATGGCAACTTATTCCAAACAGCTGGTTTCAAAGGCCTGCTAAATATTATTTTTGCATAGCGGTTATGCCTTATTTGCCATTAAACCCTTGCCGTTAAAAAGTTTGCATTGAATCTTTAAGGCAAAATAGCGTAATACATTTCTAACGACACAATGCAAGCGCAAACGATGACTACAAGATATGTCAATCATGGCAAAATAAGTCGCCGCTACCGAAAAAAATAACGTATTTACAATAGGCACAGATGGCGTCAGCTGTTAAGCTTAGCGGCGCTGCGAATATTGCTTTGAACAATATCATTATAGGTGCCATATTCAGTGCTACCATCGGTGAAAACAACCCATAAATCAAGCCCGTTTTAACCAGTGCTTTATTACATTCAGGTCCACTAAGGTCACTCATTTATGTCGATGTTCAGTATAGAACCAAGTAACTTATCGTTGAGCTTAACTCTCGGCCTTACCTTAGGTCTTAGTGGATGTCAGAGTTTGCCAAAGCAGCCGCATTTGCCTGAAAGCCAAGCTTTATCGGCGCGTATTGACGCTTTATACCAACAAGGCAGTCGCGAGCAAAACAACAATCAAAAAGACGGCCAACAAAATGGCCCAAACCCTAATGCAAAGACGGATAGCACTGACCTAGTAGCGGCTATCAGTGAACAAAACGAGATTCACCCTGATTTATCGGGCTATCATCCGATTGTGACCGGTGCCAACGCCTTTGCTTCGCGCAGTATTTTGACCAACATGGCCACGCGTAATATCGATGCCCAATATTATATCTGGCACGATGACCAAGCCGGACAGTTGATGCTAAAAGACTTATGGGACGCAGCCGAGCGCGGCGTCATCGTTCGTTTGTTGTTAGATGATTTTAATAATAGCGCCAAATTCGATCAGCATTTATTACGTTTTGCCAGCCACCCAAATATCGCGGTACGTATTATTAATCCATTGATGTACCGTAAATTTCAAACCTTGAACTATGTCACGGGTTTACCGCGCATCAATCGGCGCATGCATAATAAAAGCATGACTTTTGATAAGCAAATCACCATTATCGGCGGGCGTAATATTGGCGATGAATACCTAAGTAATGATAAAAACAGCCAATTTGCCGATTTAGACGTTTTGCTCATCGGTAAAGTAGTCGCTGACATTGACAATAGCTTTGCCAGTTACTGGTCAGCGCCAATTTCATTTGATATCCAAACCCTTGCCACCCTTGATAAAGGTGAAACCACGGATTTTTTGGAAGGTTTGGACAAACTAAGAGCCGATGAAAAAAACAACAGTAAGAGCAGCTTAGACGTCTATAAAACGGCTATCGAAGATTCCTTTATTGATAGTGACCTAATTAATAAGCGCGTGCCCTTTCGCTGGACTGACATGCAGTTTTTAAGTGATGACGTTGGCAAATTAACCAAAACTGTCCCAGCCGATACCAATTTGGTGCATCAGCTGCGTACTTTATTGGGCAGTCCAACCAAACGCCTGACGATTATCTCATCCTATTTTGTCCCCACCAAAGACGGGGTCAATACGCTGGTCGAGCTGGCAGAAGCTGGGATTGATATCAAGATTTTGACCAACTCCTTTGACGCCACTGACGTGACCGCGGTGCATTCTGGCTACAGTCAATGGCGCCCAAGCTTATTGCGAGCCGGAGTAAAAATCTATGAGCTAAAATCAACCGCTTCTGAAGAAAAACGCGAAAATAAGCTTTGGAAGGCGCGCAGTCAATCGTCCACCAGCCTACATGCCAAGACTTTTGCCGTTGACGACTACCAAGTATTTATCGGCTCATATAACGTCGATCCGCGCTCCGCCAACATCAATACTGAGATGGGCGTCATTATCAATGATGAAGAGCTAGCAAAACAATTGCATAGTGCGCTCAGCGACGAATTATTGGGTCAAGCCTATGAAGTTAAGTTGTTAGAAAATGGCAGTTTGCAGTGGCATACCGTAGAAGCGGGTGAAAAGGTCGTTTACGATTCAGAGCCGCGCGTCGATATTAGTGATCATGTTTGGCTGGCCATCATGTCATGGCTACCGATTGATTGGTTATTATAAGTTTTTATAAATAGCTAAGACTTTTTAGCGCACGACCTTTATTCTATACGCTTTATTTACCCATTTTAATAAACCCCTCTTTATGTGGATGCGTGATCTATTATGCCTTCTCGTTCTCAATATGCTCTGATGTCTTCTAAAGATAGAAATGCTGTGCTGTTTATCTGCTTTAGCAGCGCAGTCGCGTTCTTTGATTTTTTGATTTACTTATATCTTGCTGATATCATCGCTGCCGCCTTTTTTCCTGCTAATACCAGCGCGGCGATGGCAAAAATTCAAGGGCTTGGGCTTTTTGCGATTGGGTATTTGGCACGCCCATTTGGCGGCGTTATCTTTGGACGCTTTGGTGATATCAGCGGTCGAAAGCCGATATTATTAATGAGTATTTTGGTGACAGCCGCAAGTTTGCTGGCGATGGCTTGCTTGCCAACCTATACCCAATGGGGCATGGCGGCGCCCGCTTTATTCATTATTTTGCGCCTGATACAAGGAATGGCGTTTGGACTTTTTGTGCCTTTAGCTTGGGTTTTTGTGTCAGAGCATGTACCACGCCAATATTTGTCAGTCGCTTGTAGTTATGTGACGGCGAGCTTTTTTGTCGGTGTGCTATTTTCTAACGCCTTTTTTCTTTGGTTGACCAACTCCATGACCACGGAGCAACTGGCCGCTTATGGCTGGCGGGTACCATTCTTTATGGCAGCCATCCTAAGCGTGGTGCCTCTCTTGGCGTGGCGCTGGATAGATGAATCGCCGTTTTTTATCGCTATGAAAGCCGCAAAACCAAGAGACTATATTGCCAAACCCTTTATCCTGCTCTTTAAGCATTGTAAGCATTCTATCTTTATCGGTTTGCTGCTCACCTTTATCATAGCCAGTATCACCACCGTTGTTATTCTACTCCTACCCGATTTAATTGAACTGCGCTTTACCTTAGACACGGATTTATTTGGATTTTCACACAGTTTAGGCATCGTATTTATGATTTTTGGCTGTGTGTTTTATGGCTTTATATCCAACCATCAAAACTTCGGTAAAGTATTGGCTATTGGCTCTATCTTATTAATTGCGCAGATGTTTGCGTTCTTTTATCATCTGCAAGCAAGTGGCGATTACATTCTTATCATGTACGCGCTGTTGGGGTTTTGCGCCGGTATTGTGGGGATGGTGCCCGCCATTTTGGTACAATTATTTCCAACCAATGTGCGCCTCACTGGCATGGCGCTTTGTTATAATGTCGCTTATGGGATTGTCGGAGTGTTGGTGCCTTTTGGACTGGGTTATGCGACTTTATATATCAGTTTTTCGCCGGCGCTATACATTGCCTTTGTAGGCTTTATCGGCATTATCGTGGGTATTTATTTTTATAACCTACCCGAATTCAAAAAAATTGATGAGGTCATTTAGAGCGTTGCTATCTACTGATAGCAATATTATGCATTGTCATTGATTTTCCTATTCTTTAATCTCACTAGACTGATTAATAAAAGAGCGCCTTACATCCATGATGCGTGGTGCTCTATCTGTTATTTTTTAGTATCTAGTGAGACTTACACTTGAAAACACTGAGGCTTTACCCTAATGGTTGACATGACCAACAAACGACTTTCTGTTGCGCCCATGATTGACTGGACAACGACAGATTATCGCTACTTTGCACGGCTATTTAATCCGCACGTCTATCTTTATACCGAGATGATTAGTACCGGTGCGCTGCTACATGGCAACCGCGCGCGGCATCTGCGCTTTGATGCGCTTGAGCATCCGCTGGTGCTACAACTTGGCGGCGCAGATATTAGCGAGATGACTCAATGCGCCCAATTTGCCCAGCAGCACGGCTATGATGAGGTCAATATCAACGTTGGTTGCCCCTCTGATCGTGTCCAACATAATAAGATTGGCGCTTGCCTCATGGCAGAGCCGCAGACGGTTGCTGATTTGGTCAAGCACATGCAGGCAGCGGTCGATATTCCGGTAACCGTCAAGCATCGTATTGGTATCGACGATTTTGACAGTTATGAGTTTATGGTAGATTTTGTCGAAAAAGTCGCAGCGGCAGGTTGTACACGCTTTATTGTCCATGCCCGTACGGCGTGGCTACAGGGCTTGAGCCCGAAACAAAATCGCGAAATACCGCCATTACGTTATGATGATGTTTATCGGCTTAAGCAGGACTTCCCTGCCCTTGATATCGAAATTAACGGCGGTATCGAAACGATTGAGGATATTAAAACGCATTTGCCGCATGTCGATGGCGTGATGATTGGTCGGGCGTTTTATCATAACCCGTACTTATTGGCAGAAGCGAATAGTTTATGGGGCGAACCTAGTCCTAAGCGCTCGGATATTTTGGCGCAGTTGTACCCTTATCTAGAAAAACAAAGCGCTAAAGGTGAAGCCCTACCAACGATGACGCGGCATTATTTAGGATTGTTCCAAGGTTTGACAGGTGCACGCAAGTGGCGACAGGCATTAAGCGGTAAACCACAGCTAACGATTGATGATATTAAACGAGCCGCTGAAGAAGTCTTAGCCTTAAATCCAGATGCCTAGTCATCGATCCCTATAAGCATAAAATAACAGCCAATGGGTGCATAGCTAATTGATAAAGACATTCATCAATTAGCTATTTTACGTTTATATATAAACCTTTAACTAATTTCCGCTAAATACTGCGCCATCGCGGCGCCATTATTAACAATATGTAGCAGCATTGGTAATACTAGCGAGCCTGATTTGATACGCGCGTAGCAAAATATCAATGCCAATATCACAATGGTGCTGATCTCATACATGCCATATTGCAGATGAATCACCGCAAATATCACGCTGGTCACTAGGCTTGCAACTATTGCGCCGCGATGCTCTGCGTTGGCTACGTTTGAGAACTGCTCAGCAATAGCCGACCACAACAATCCACGAAATATCAGCTCCTCATAAATTGGCGCGACAATCACCATGGCAAATATCAATAACCAGACTGAGCTGACAGACTGATATAAGGGGTCAACGAAGACCAATGGCGATTCATGAAGCAAATATGTTAACGCCTGACTACCGATCATAAATATCAGCAATAGCCCTAACATGCCGATGCCTACCGTCCATGAAAACGGCTTGAGCGCCAGATACTGTTTTACATTGCCGCCCCTCACCCGAATCAATAAAACGCTGATTGCCACCAATAATATACAGCCGATAACGATAGAAAGACTGACCACGGTGCCATCATTGCTACCAAAAAAGAAAATATCGCCCATAGTGGCATGCTTAGTAGCGGGCAATACCATTTTGCTGGCAATATAGACGCCGATTAATTGACTGATAAAAAACGTCACTACCATCCCAATGACCAGCAGCAACGTACCCAAGCGTGAAAATAGCGGTGCTGACTTAGGGATAGTCGTCAGAGTAGCTGTGGTGGTCGCATTTTTTAGCATAAAGATATCACTTAAAAAGGTGTGCTAGCTGCCCACAGGATATTTATCATCAGCTCTAGCATTTATAAGCTCTAAGATTCACAACCATCGTTTATGTTGGCAACTGCTGTTTGATAAGCTCAAGCACTTGACGCGCCACCGACTCTGGGTGCTCAAGCGGGAACATATGACCGCCAGCGTGGGTTTCATAATCGATAGTAAGGCGTGATTTGATTTGCTGCGGGAAGCGGCGCTTAAGAAAGATACTGTCTTCACCAATGATGAGCGTCACTGGCGTTTTTGGTGCACGGTTCGGCGTCAGCCAATACCATGACGGATTGGTACGAAACACCTCAACTTCCCTGGCTTTAGGGATAGCCAGTGTCACTTTGCCGTCCGCACGCTCATGTAAACCATGCTCGATATATCCCTGAAAGCTACGCTCATCGAAATCTTTAAAAAAGCCCTTATGACGCAGCTTATCATAGGCGTCTTCGCGGCTATCCCAAACATCACGGCGATGCTTAGACACGCCCGCTGGCGACAGCTTATCCATCAAACGATTATTCATCAGCGGTAATCTATCGGCGGTTTTGGCCAAATGCCAGAGCAGGCTGACTTTGCCATAAATCCATGGTGGATCCATCAGCACCGCTTGCGCAAATATCTCCGGCGCACGGTATAACGCCTGCATAGTACACATGGCACCAAGCGAATGCCCAACGCCTACTAACTGACTTACGCCGTGCTGCTCACAAGTGCGTTTAACACTGTCAATAATCTGCTGGGTCAGGCTTTGCCAATGGTTATCTACTGGATAATCGGGCGTATTACCCAGCATAGGGATATATTCAATGGTAAAAAATTCAGCAAGCGGGGCAAAAAACGGCGCATAAACGGCGCTTGGCATACCATTGGCATGGGCAAAATGAATGACAGGTTTTTGGGTTATCTTAGATTTGGGTAATGACTCAAAGGTCTGTGGATTAATGGCACTCATGACAAGCTCTCAGTAATTTAAATAGCTGTTTATTATAATAATCAAAATTTATATACAATTAAGGCTGAGCATAATCATATACTCAGCCTTAACAATCATACACATTAAATCTAAAATATAAAGCGCTTAGCGCATCTGCGCCTGACCCTCTTCTTGCGGTAACACATCAAGCTTGATGCTTGAGCCAAGACCCGCGCCTAACTTAACCGCAAAGCGATCCATAAATAAGCTAAATGGGTCGGTTGGCGTATAATTGACGACGTTATCAAGCTTCAGCTTCTTCTCTAAAGTTGAGATACTGCCCTTTTTGTCAGCTAAGCCAAGCTCAATCGACTGCTCGCCAGTCCAAAATAGCCCTGAAAACAGTTTGTTTTCCTCAGGATTCTTTAGACGATCGCCGCGACCTTCTTTGACTGCATTGATAAAGTGCTTATGAGTATTATCCAAAACTTTTTCGACATGCTGCTCTTCATAGTCAGTCAGTGGACGTGATAGGCTTAAAATATCTTTATACTCGCCTGCGGTAATGGTGCGGTCTTTAACGCCAAATTTATCCATTAAGCCTTCGATATTATAGCTTGGCATAATTACGCCAATCGAACCGACTAAGCTTGATGGATTGACATAAATCTCATCCGCAGCTGAGGCGATATAATAAGCGCCAGAAGCACCCATATCACCAATCACCGCGTAGAGTTTTTTGTCAGGATATTCTTGACGCAAATCCATCATCGTCTGCCAGATTTCATCAGACTGTACGGGTGAGCCGCCGGGCGAGTTAATGTCAAGCGCCACGGCTTTGGCATTACTGTTTTCAAAAGCGCGAGTTAAGGCCTCATTAACATCGTAAGCATTGGCGACATCACCACTACTAATCGTTCCTTGGATTTCAACCACCGCCAAATGCGGCTTACTGGTATCAACGCCTTCAATACTGGTTGGCGTTTTGGTACTACAACCACGGCCAATGGTCAAAAATATCAATAAAATATAACCAAAGGTCAATAGCTTAAAGAAAATACTCCAGCGACGGGCGCGGCGCTGCTCAACCACACTGGCTAGTAACGTATTTTCAAGCAGTCGCCACTCTTGTCCGCTCGGCTGATTTTGCTGCTGCATCGGCGTTGGCTGGTTGGCCGAGTTGTCAGGACGTTTGTTAGGGTCTGGTGGCCAGTTGGGCATATAACTTCCTAAGTCAGAAACAATGTAAAACGATAAAAGAGAGAACTAAAAACTTGATATAGCAAAAGCGTGATAGCTATTTTTACTTGTATCAATGCTTTTATAGCGCTTTGATAAAGTTGAATAAGCTACTAAGTATGGTGGCATTTCTCTCATGGTTCAATAGCAGAACTGTGAAATAGCTTGATATTATAAAGGTGACAGGTTATAGGAGCGAGGTATTTTATAAGGATAATACCAATAAGTCAGATTATAAGGTTAATCCTTACTATCGGCCTCAAAAGCTAGAGCGGCATCTAATGGCTTATTATCATAAGTGATTGTCTCATGGATTTGTTGCTGAGTTATTACCTCAGTAGAGATATGCGAGGCACTATGTCCAAGCCATGTTGTGCTGTTTATGACATTACCTAAGGTGTTGTTTAATGAGTTTTTTAAAGTGTCATTTTTAGTATTCGGTTCAATCGCGCATAATAAAGACCACATTTGCCACACGCGCGGATGGGTATCGGCATTTAAAACCAAACGTGATTGAGCATTTTTAATCTGAGAAGGTGTCACTTTGTTATCGGACTGAAGTGTTTGTACTTTAGTAGCTAATGATTTGAGCGGGTCAGCAGCATTGTAGTTTATCACGTGAATAGGCAGTCGACTGTCAAGTTCAAGCGTACAGTCCCAGACACTGGCATCGTTTATTTTGCTCCAACCTGTGAGAGCTTGCAACGTTAAATCACCATTGGCGAGTTGCCAAGTTTTACCTTGCTCACAAACTTGAGCACTGATGGTTGCATGAGTTCTATTTTTACCAGATTGACTGGCTAGTTGATAAGCGCGCTGGAGCTCGGGCCAACGCTCACTACGCCCTGCTTGCCAATACTGAGCGGTTGGGAGACGTTGACTTAGCTCAGCGACGGTCATTGGTAGCAGCTCAGAGCCGTTTGGCTTATAGATGGTCGGCAATGACTTACGGTTGTTATTTGTTAATGTTGCTAAAGATGTCGTCAAGGCCGCGCTACTGCTTTGGACTACCATACCTTCTAGACGCGTGATAGATAAGCTGCGCAGTTGCTGCTCTAGGGTCGCAGATAACTTGTCAGCGGTTAGCGTGCTTGGCATCGTACGAGTATCATAAGGCCTATGATCGGCTAAAATTAACCAGCTAACGTTTGTCTTATTAACTTCATTATTTAGCACAGGGTATTGTAGCACCGCCGCGCTTAAATATTGGTCGCCCGTTGGCAGAATATAGAGAGTCGGAGTCATGGTTAACGACTGCTGATTGGCGTATACCGTCATAACCAGTAGCGTTAACGGCGCTAGCGCAAGCCAACGACTGATAAGCCCGCGCGGCAATAACCACGGTAACATCGCCAATAATACCATCAGCAAAATTGCCATATTCACTGGCGTATAAAGCCATGCCCCTGAAAATATCGGTAACGCCGTTAGCCACGTGATAAGCTCGTGTAAATAAGCGACAAGAGCAATTACCAGAGTCCAAATAGCATCTGCCAGCGTGGGCACAATAAGATAGCACAGCCCTGCCAATAGATTCAGCGGTACAATCACCCATCCAAATAAACCGATGGCAAATAAATTAACGATAAATCCTAACAATGACGCTTTGCCGAATAACAATAAGGTTATGGGTAATAGCGCGATAAATAGCCAAAACTGTAATTTGAACAGGCGTTTAAATCCCAACCATGTACGTTGAAGTATCTTCGCATTTTTATTGTCATTAGAGTTCGTGGTCGTTAAGCTTGCAGACTCTGTTTGACTCCATGATACTGAACTATCTTCGTACTTTAATAGCAGTGCTACCGCTATAAAGGACAGCCAATAGCCAGCCTGCCACAGTACATACGGGTCGAACCATGCCATCAATACCGCCAGCGCCAACAATATACGCATGGTACTAATAGGCAATAGCGTTAAACGTATCAACCCTATCGCTAATAACATCCATGCGGTACGCGCAGCAGGTACATCAAACCCAGTAAATAAGGCATAAATAAAAGCCGCGCTCATCATAACCCACCAGCGCAATTGCCAGCGCGGGATATGACGATAGATAGAGGGGTAAAAACGATTCAACAGTAAGACTGCCAATCCCGCTAATACAATCGCTAAAAATAAAACGTGCGTTCCTGAGATGGCCAATAAATGAGAAATACCTGCCAGCTGATATAAATCTTTGGTATCGCGATTGATTAAACTGCGATCACCGGTCAGCAAACTCAAAGTCACCGCTTTTGCTTGCTGCTCTGCGAGAGTTTGCCCTGCCCAGTCCTGATAAAAATGCTGACGTAGTTGCCAACGTCCTTGGTCTATCGCGTTACGAAAGCGGTATAAATAAGAATTGTCAGCTTCAGACAATGCTGCTGAGCCATTAAACAGAATAGTTGAGGTGCTGGTCGCTAATATAGTGGCAACCCCATCGATATGTCGCCCTCGTAACCAACGATAACTATCAAATCCCGTTGGATTGTTCAGTGCTTGCTCAGAGTTGGCAAGTGGCGCTAGCATCAAAGTCATCAATAACTGATCACCTGGCTGCAAATGATTTAGTTCTATAGTCTGCGATTTATTCTCAGTACCTTTCTTAGAAGGTTTTTTAGGGAGCGGCTTTTTAGAGAAAGATTTTTTTGGATAAGCATTTAGCAGTATACGATATTGTTTATTTTCGAAATATTCGAAATTATCTCCGTTTAAGTTATTTTCTTTATTGCTTAGGCTATTATTAACATCTTCTCTATAATTGGCATTGTAATTGACGCTCAGTTTGTCCAAACCCTGCGACGTTAGCTCGGACAGTAAAGGCGATATATGGCTAATGGTAGCAACCTGCCGATAGCCACTATTACTTGCGTCGTCATAGACACTGTCACTGATGCCTTCGATGCTCACCAACGCTTGCACGCGCACAGTTTGTTTGATGGCATTACTTTGCGCCTGTTGCTGATTTATCAAAGCGAGCAGCCCACTACCACTAATCAGCGCCACTGCTAATACTGCCATTAATAAATGATGAGCAAATTTATAAAGTAATGATGATGTAGAAGATGGGGTTTTAGCAGCATTTTGAACAGCAAAATTTTGAGCAGAGGAATTTTTAACATACCTCTTTTTAGCGTCAATCGAGGGTGAAAACGCAATGTAACGCTGATTGATAAATACCAGAACGATGGTCAAAGCTATTAATAATAACGGCAAGATAGAAGATGTGCTGAGGTCTGGTAATAAGGAACCAACAGGCAGCGGCATAGTATCTGCAACGGCCAAAACTCCCATCATAACGATGATTATCAAGCTACCAATTAACCAGTACACTAGCGCTCCTCGCTTGCTTGATAGCTCGTCCATTGCATATAAGTTGTGTGATGAATAATGACCGTTCTAAACATTGAACCAACCATCAAGTGAGCAAACCGTCAAGCGATGGCATTTATGTGGCTATTACCCTATACTTACCAGAAATATTGCAATAGTGATTATTCAACATTATCTAGCCGCTTTTCTGATAACATTTATAGCTATATTTTTTATTAATAATATCACTGTATATCAGCCCATCAATATGATTGAGCGGGCTGAAGATAACACGTAAAGGCGATTCTGTGCCAAACAAACGTCTAAAAGACCTACTTCCTACCCCTGAAAAAATCTTAGAAAGTCGCTCATTAAAACTATTTGCGCCGCAACTTGCCGACCCTCGTTTATGGCATTTTAATCGCCATAGTTTAAATAAAGCGGTTTATATCGGCGTGCTCAGCGCATTTTTCCCGTTGCCAGGACAGATGTTGCTGGCCTTAATCGGTGCGCTTATTTTTCGTGCCAATGTGCCGATGGCGCTTGGTCTGACTTGGATTACTAACCCGCTGACGACTCTGCCGGTGTTTTATGCTGGCTACTATATCGGTGCCAAAATCCTTGATGTGCCGATGATTAGCTTACGAATTATCGGCAGAATGATTTCAGATTTTAGCTTATGGCTCATCTCTGATGGCGCCAATCCTTTTATTACTTATAAAGGTACGGTATCTATCGCCGCTTTTTGTCTAGGATTAACAATTTTAGCGGTCATCAGCAGTATTGTCTGCGGTTTGGCGTTTAAAGCCATCTGGCGCTATAAGACTGTCACCAGCTGGCAAAAACGTCAGAAAGACTCTGCTGAAAAAACCAGCAAGCATGAATAGCCTTAATTATTAATAATCGATCTTGTCGCGTTAGTCATCTTGTAAAAATAGCAGCATTTTATAAAGTTGGAAATATCTTATAAAATCATTGCCCAATTTATAAGCGACCTTATAACTCGCCTTCTTCCTCTTTATGCTTGTCGATAGCATTTTTAACATTGTCGGTGAGGTTGGCATCCATCACAAAGATATCTAGCACTTTCTCATCTTTTAGCAGCGTATAACGCTTGCCAGTCGCACTATCTTGCGCCTTTAAATCGTAATCTGCACCCGCTAAGGTAATTGAGTCAAAAACCGGCGTCAGCAAGTCTATTTGTGCTTGTTTATCAATGGTGTCAAATAGCGTCGGATCCATATAAGGCTTTAGTGGCTCATTGCCCTCTTCGGCACTACCAAACGCTTCAATCGGATCATCATTTTTATCCATCTCATCATTCCTTATTTATCATTCTATCTACTTGTTAAAGCTGCTAGATACAGTCTGTTTTTTTCGTCGTTTTTATCATTAATTTTTATAGTCAGTAACTTTTATAAAAAAGCTAACCGTATCATGCTGCTGCTCAGTAACAGCAATTCTACAGCTTATTGAAAAAAAGTATTAAAAATGACGGCTTTAGTAATCTTCCCAATGTCCATTACGGAGCAGGAGCTGACGGTCAGCAAGGGCTGCCAAACTGCGGTCATGCGTCACCATCAATAGCGCGGTTTGCATGGTGCTTTGTAGCTCGGATAACAGCCCAAACACGCTTTGCGCGTTGTCATAATCCAAGTTACCAGTCGGCTCATCGGCCAAAATAAGTGATGGTTTGGTCACAAGCGCGCGAGCAATCGCCACACGTTGACGCTCACCGCCTGATAGCTCACCGGGTCTGTGGGCCAAACGATGCTCCAAACCGACACTTTTTAAAATATCTATCGCTTGTTGACGTGCCTCGGTCGTCGATACTTTTGGACGCATCAGTAGCGGCATAGCGACGTTTTCAACAGCAGTAAACTCTGCTAATAAATGGTGAAACTGATAAATAAACCCCAAGTGCTTATTACGCATCGCCCCGCGCTCGGTCTCATTCATACTATTTAATAGCTGCCCATGTAGCCAAACTTCACCGCTACTGGGGGTATCCAGTCCGCCGAGTAAATGCAGCAAGGTACTTTTTCCCGAACCACTGGTACCGACAATCGCAATGCGCTCACCGGCATTGACGGTCAAATCCAGACCGGTCAATACTTGCGTGCTCACCGCCCCTTCATCATAAATTTTATTAATATTGGTCGCTTTTAAAATTTCAGACATGGTACTTCCTTTGTTTTATTTATCATAGCTTTGACGATTGACGCCTGTAGATTACTCGTAACGCAGCGTTTGCGCAGGCTGAATTTTCGCCGCTCGGCGCGCTGGATAAATGGTCGCCAAAAAGCTCAGTATAAATGACGCACTGGTAATCAGCACCACATCGGTCAAACGCAGCTGCGATGGCAGATAATTTACAAAGTAAGCATCAAACAAATTGAGGCCAAAGGTTTGATTGATAAAGCCCAAAATATCACTAACGGTCAGGGCAAAGATAACACCAAGTATGGTGCCCGCAATGGTACCAATAAAGCCAATAACGATGCCCTGTACCATAAACACATGGGTAATCAGACGCGGTGAAGCGCCAAAGGTTTTTAGAATGGCAATATCGGCTTTTTTGTCGGTCACTAGCATGACCAGACTTGAGACAATATTAAAAGCGGCAACTAAAATAATTAAGAACAACAGCAAGCCAACCATGGCTTTTTCCATTTGAATCGCACCAAACAGATTGCCGTGCGTTTGGGTCCAATCGCTAGGATATAACTGCTCAGGGGCAATGGCAGCAGCTCTTTGAGCGGCCATCGGTGCGTTAAAGATATCGTCAAGCTTCATACGAATACCCTGCGCGCCCTCTGGCAGACGCAGTAATTTTGCCGCATCGCCCATCGGAATAAACGCCATTAGGCTATCTACTTCTGGACTGATGGTAAAGATACCCGTCAACGTAAAACGCTTAAAGCGCGGTATCACACCCGCTGGTGATGGCGACGCTTCTGGCAACACCAACGTCACTTTATCGCCTAAGCGCAGCCCCAAAGATTGCACCATCTCTTCACCAAGCACAATACTGAACTCACCGTTTTGTAAGGTATCAATACTGCCTTCTACCATATGCTCGTTGATGATAGAGACGTTCTTTTCGTACTCTGGATCGACGCCGGTGACCATGATTCCCGCCACTTGACCATTAGAGGTCAGCATACCTTGCAGCTGAATAAAGGGCGCGACGGCGGCGACTTCCGGATCTTCTTTAATCTTATCTGCCACCTCCTTCCAGTCGCCGATAATCTCGGTTGAAATAACCGTCGCTTGCGGCACCATCCCCAAAATACGAGTCTTTAGCTCACGATCAAAGCCATTCATGACCGATAGCACCGTAATCAAGACCGCGACGCCAAGCGTGAGACCAATCATAGAAATCAAGGATATAAAGGAGATAAAACCATTACTACGTTCTGCTCGGGTGTACCGTAAGCCGATAAATAACGCTAAAGGACGAAACATATTCAAACTCTTTATCTTATCTACGTGCGACTTTATTTATGTTAAAAAATCAGCCACGGCAAATGCTGCATAGTATCGCCTTTATGAGAGGCTTTGCCGCAGAAACATATCAATCGAACACAAAAACAGGTTATGAGCAGCCAAATATCGCTGTCAAAAGGGAGCTAGTTTGACACAATTTGACTTATTTGTGCCAGTCATTCGCAAAAACTGCGGGTATTTTCTCACAAAAACCTAAGTTTTATGATTATTTTTCGGGCAGGACTTGCTATTGGTTGCGTCTATACCTATATATTGTATGCTAAGGACAATTGTCATTAACCCCTCATTGTTGTTTGTTGCCTCTTTACTGACGACATTGCTGGTTATCATAAACCAATCCAATCAACGATAGGATAATGGTTCAGCAATCACAGTTTTAGACCCAAACCGCATGGCTGACTTAAGTTTGAGTATCTTCATGACCATAAATTATCAATATAAAAACATCCAATCGCCTACCAAAATCACCTTAACTGACGAGCAGTCTGCTGGTCACGCCGATCATTGGCGCATTCTGACCGATGATATGAGTCATGACGTGCCAGAATGGCTGCAAAAGATGATCGAGCAGGCTGCCATGCCTAAAGGCCTAAATAGCAATGTCAGTGCCAAAGACAGCTGCTTATTGCTATCGGAAGACCAGCCTTGTCATATCAATCAAGTGTTGGCGATGAATGACGGCAAGCCTGAATGCTTTATTAACGCCTACCCTTGTGTCGATAGCCCTTATGGTTTGACGTGCAAAATCGAGCGCATGATTGTCAATGACAACACTCACGATGCCGTCTTACGCTTACGCACCGCTGATGGCAGCATTATTTATGCTTTCGACCAGCTGTATACCGCTAACCGTCATTTATATCAGCAAGATACCGCTTATTATGTGAACTTTAGTGCGTGGGCGCATGAGATTAAGCTGAGTGAACAAGACGAAGTGATTATGGTCGAAGACCAAGAAGCCATTCGCTACCATCGCGCTTTTAACGACATCGTCGCCGCCAACGATGGAAAAATGCCTGACGATTTACAAGAGCAAATCAAAGCGTGGCAGCCTGAAACCAAAGAACAAATGGCGCCCGTCGAGATTAATCTTGGTCATATGTGCGCGTATTTGTTCGGCGATACCATAGGGCAAGAAGACGAAGCTTGGTGTCAAGGTCAGGTACTCGGTAAGCAAGAAACACTATTTAATGGCCAGACCATCATCTTATTTGATGTGGTGGTACTGCGAGAGCAAGATGCCGACCCGTTTGTCATTCGTATCGGCGCACCTAAAACCGAAGCCACCGCTGCTATTGAAGTGCATGACTATGTACAGGCGAATATCTGGTTACAAGCGGCAATTTACAAAGAAAATCAAAAACCACAAACAACTGCGCAACAATCAAAAGCCAGTTAATTTAGAAG
>NZ_PJBX01000126.1:0-42437 GCF_002836335.1 Psychrobacter sp. Sarcosine-02u-2
TGGCTGCGGGGTTTATATAAAAAAATATCGCTTGCCTACTCCAACCAATGCTTACTTTACTTATCTGAAGTTGTAGTCAAGGAATTCTAGAAACGCTATAAGGCGACCGACCGCAGATAGTACATTGAGTACATCCAGGGCGGGTAACACTGTAGCGGTTTAAAAGTGCTCTGACTATATAGTAAAATTCAATTTATTCATTTTCATTCTTAAAAAACATTAAGTAGAAAAATATGGCTGTAGATTTTACCAATACCTTAATTGTTGCGATATCAGCGACGGCTTTATTTGATTTATCAGAATCTGAAAATCATCTGGTAGCGTTATTGCAACAGCGACCTCACGAAGCGATTAAAGAGTTCCGCGACTATATGGCTGAACGTGAAAACGATCCGCTCAGCATCGGTGCTGGCTATCCGCTTATCAAAGCGTTGCTAAATTTAAATAATTATTGCCATGATTGCGAGGCGCAGGACGCAGGTATCGAGACGCCATTGGTAGAAGTGGTTATCGTCTCAAAAAGTAGCCCTGATACAGGTATTCAGGTGCTTAATGCAATTCGTGAACATGGTTTAACCATTTCTCGCTCGGCATTTATATCCGGAAGCCCTATAGCGCCTTATATTAAAGATTTTAATGTGGATTTGTTTTTGACCACCAATCGTGATGACGCTCAGCAAGTTGCCGATGCCAATATTTGTGCCTGTGCGATATTAGATGCCACACCAGTAAATACTTATGAGCTCGATACTAAGCAGCTGCGTATCGCATTTGATGGTGATGCGGTATTGTTTGATGACTCAGGTGAGCTGCTTTATAAACAAAAAGGGTTGCGGGCTTTTCATGAGCGTGAAGCCGAAATGCGGGATTTGCCGATAGAAAAAGGACCTTATGCAGAACTGTTGATTAAGCTGTCAAAAATGCAAGAGCGTTTGCCTGCAAGCTTGCATACTTCTCCCATGAAGATAGCGTTAGTCACTGCTCGTAATGCCCCTGCGGACTTACGGGCGATTAAAACGCTACGTGATTGGGGTGTTGATCTCGACATGGCATTTTTTTTGGGCGGACTTGAAAAGACGGCAGTATTAAAAACCTTTGCGCCACATATCTTCTTTGATGATTCGGTTAAACATATTGATGCCGCGCGTAATTTTATGCCAACGGCGTTGGTTCCTTATCATTCGACCTCTTTGCTGCATGCCAAGAGTGTATTAACGGCAGAAGAAGACACCTCATCATTGTCATTTAAGCCTGTAAAAAGCACATTGTCTTCTGTGAGCGAGCAATAGGGTTTTAATAACATTCAAAGGTTTAAAAGATAAGGTTTGTTATGAAGTGGCAGCAATTATTTAGCTTAATAACGCGCAGAATTAAGCAAGTTTTTGGCTTATATGCGTTTGTTCTTATACCGATGTGGGGCATGTTTTTTCTCAATGAAACACTGCTTTTCGGGCTATGGAATATCTTTGGGATTGTGCCACGGGCGTTAGATTTAGGTAGTATGATTGGGGTAGTTGCGTCATGGACGATGCATGGCAACTTTTCTCACTTACTTGGTAATACGTTGACATTATTACAAATTTTATTTCTGTTCGGACTCTTTGAAAATAATGCTTATCGTACCGTAATTAAATTGATCGTGGCATCAGGATTGGTGACTTGGATTATCGGTTCGCCATTGTCGATTCATATCGGCGCGTCGGGGCTATGTTTTGCGATGCTGGGTTATATGATAGGCGGAGCAGTATTTGCGCGGCGCTGGGGTTATCTGTTTGCTTGTATTGTCATGGGAACTGGTTACTGGTTGACCATCAAACAAGGTTTGATGCCGCAGCAAGGTATCTCATTTGCGGCGCATTTTGGCGGACTATGCGCCGGCTTATTATTGGGGGCAAACTCAAAACATGCTTATACCAGTATCAACACGCGTTATTAAATTTTATTGATACAAACGTTGATATATAACGGATCATTTTTTTCTAATGGCCGCCACTTAGTGGTTTGCTTCACATGCTCATCAATGCTCAGCTTACTATCCTTTTCTTGCAATACGTAATCGGCGCGGGCAGGGGCAGCACAGTCAATAACCTGCAGTACTTGCTGCACACTTCGACGTCGCTCAAACAAATATAAATTCACCAAATAAATATTTGGCGAATCAGCGTTGGCGCGAGCGTGTCCGCTATCAGCGGCGATGAAGCGAAAAGTTTGTGGTTTGATATATGACCAAGGACGAAACCAAGTGCTCTGTTCAACTTTTTTAACCACATGCACGCCGTTAGGTAGTTGCGCAGTTTGCTGCTCGAACCAGCTATATTCTTGGCTGATTTGAAAGCCAAAGATGCCAATCGCACCAAACAATGGAATCAGCCATCTTGGGGCTTTTTTTCCTGCAAGTTTGCTGAGATGAGTTATGATTAGTGCTATCCCAGCCATACCAAATCCGGCAGCTATGGTGGCGATAAACTCAAAAAGCATAAGATTTTTCCTTAACGCCATCAGCGCATTTAAAACCAGTTCATAAAAAGATAAAAAAAACACTCACAAGCAGCTGCTGCCGGTGAGTGACTAGATTACAAATAATAGCACACAATATCGTCTAGATTAGTGATCGATTGCGCCGCCAGCTCCACGTGGAGAACGAACACTTTCAACCAATTCTTGGATATGTGCTGGTGGTGGCGCAGTCGCATAAGAAACGGCGAATGCCACGATAAAGTTCAGTAATGCACCAACCGCACCAAATGATAGTGGTGAGATACCGAACAACCAGTACTCTTCAGTATCAGGGAAGCTGGCTGTACCACTGATAAAGAACCAGCCTTTAAAGATAAAGATATAAACCAAGATACTAACCAAGCCCGTTAACATACCAGCAATAGCGCCAAGGTTGTTAATACGCTTAGAGAAAATACCCATCATCAGTGCAGGGAACAGTGAGGCACCTGCAATACCAAAGGCTAGTGCAACGACCTGTGCGGCAAATCCTGGCGGGTTAATACCAAGCCATGTCGCAACCACAATCGCAATCGCCATCGTGATACGGGCAACTTTTAGCTCGCCTGCATCGGTAATGTTTGGATTTAAGTTACGTTTAATCAAGTCATGACTGATTGCTGATGAGATAGCAAGTAGTAGACCCGCTGCCGTTGAAAGCGCTGCTGCCAAACCACCGGCGGCGATAAGACCAATAACCCAACCTGGTAGCTGTGCAATTTCCGGATTGGCCAATACTAAGATATCAGCGTTGACATCAAGCTCATTACCTTCCCAGCCTCTATCGACAAAGATACCATCACGCTCTAAAGCATGTTCAGCTTTTGCTTCTTCAACCGCCGCCGTCGTTGCCGCAACATCACCGCCGTCAGTAGTGGCAGCCGCTGCTGCGAGCTCAGCTGCACCAAGTCCGCTATCACTATAGAACTGGATACGACCATCGTTATTTAAATCGTTATATTTAATAAGACCCGTGTCTTCCCACGTTCTCATCCAGTCTGGGCGTTGATCGTACTCGATAGCAGGCTCTTCAACACCTTGTGGATAGATAGTATCGATTAGGTTTAGACGCGCCATTGCACCTACCGCAGGGGCAGTGAAGTATAGTAGCGAGATGAAAACCAATGTCCAACCAGCCGTCCAGCGCGCATCCGCAACTTTAGGAACGGTGAAAAAGCGAATGATAACGTGCGGTAAGCCTGCGGTACCAATCATCAGTGATAAAGTGAATAGCACCATGTTTAGCTTGTTTGGCACGTCAGCAGTATAAGCGGTAAAGCCCAAGTCGACGACGATTTGATCAAGCTTAGCTAAGATAGGAATACCGGCTTCCACATGGTTTGAGAACAAACCAAGACCCGGAATCGGATTGCCTGTCAGCTCAAGTGAGATAAATACGGCAGGAATGGTATAAGCAATCATCAGAACAATATACTGCGCAACCTGCGTGTAGGTAATCCCTTTCATACCACCAAGTACGGCGTAGAAGAAGACGACGACCGCGGCAATAATCAGACCGGTGGTATTATCCACTTCTAAGAAGCGTGAGAATGCTACCCCAGCGCCGGTCATCTGACCGATAACGTAAGTGGTTGAGGCAATAATCAAACAAACCACGGCAATCATCGCTGCGGTCTTAGAATAAAAACGGTCGCCAATAAAATCTGGAACCGTGAACTTACCAAATTTACGTAGGTAAGGCGCAAGCAGCATGGCCAGTAGAACGTAACCACCCGTCCAACCCATCAAGTAAGTTGAGGCCGCATAGCCGCCAGTAGCAATAATACCTGCCATCGAGATAAATGATGCCGCACTCATCCAATCAGCAGCCGTTGCCATACCGTTTACTACAGGATGGACGCCGCCGCCAGCAACATAAAACTCACTGGTTGAACCTGCACGTGCCCACCATGCAATACCGAAGTATAAAGCGAAAGATAGACCTACAAAAATAATATTAATCGTAAATTGACTCATAGGGCTATTCCTCGTCTACACCATATTGTTTATCTAACTTATTCATACGCCACGCGTAGAAGAAAATTAAAATGATAAATACGCCAATGGAACCTTGCTGAGCGAACCAAAATCCTAGGTCAGTACCGCCTATTCGAATCCCTGTTAATAATGGACGAAATAAAATACCGAAACCGTATGAACAGAGGGCCCAAATAACAAGGCAACCTATAATGAGACGGATATTGGCACGCCAATAACCAGATGGATCGTTGTGGTTTTCCATAGGACAACTCCTTTTGTCTTGCCTAAAAACATAATATTTGATTTGAGCTTAATGAGTTATTCTTGTCTATCGCTTCAAGCGAAATTGTGTCTATAAAAAAACCATCCTATAGACGATTCATACAAAATGACTCAACAGCTTAGCTGAAAAAATGCGCACAAATGAAAAATAATAAAAACCAAATACTAAAACGTGAACCAGTCATAAAGCGATTTAGTAGTCATTTATTTAACATTAAGCTGACTTAATCAAATAAACGACATCATAAATGCTAGGGTTTTTAAGAGTGTCTTGCAGAAAAAAAGGGGATTTATCGAGGAAAAACGATGAAGGTCAACAATCCGCTGTCTTTTTACGATCCCGTCTTCCTGACAAGAGTCTTAAAGTTGTTAATACGTTAGTCATTCATGCCAATAAATCAATATCAACCGAATGCTAATATCTATAAAATCTACTCTATCGTAGTTAAAAAACGTGGTCGGTAATAAAGTAGACTTCTATAAGTGTTTAGAATATTTAATCTTACTAAGATCGTACGATAAATGTCTAACCAATGCTACTGATTTGTTACATTCCCCATTCTATAGGACTTCAATAGGAAGTAACATTTATTTCAGAAATAGTTTTTTTAACTTAATAACCAAATTTGATAGTAGTAGGTGTCTTAATCTCTATAGAATGCACACGGCATCTTATTAGTAGAGATTTTTAGCTGAATTATGAGCGGTATAATTAGTTAAATGTGTTTCTATATAAAAATAAGTAACATTTATAAACGTAAGTGAGGAGTAGGTATGAGTGACGGCATAGCAGGCTGGTTTAATAACATCGTGAATTACGGCGTTAGTATTATCTGGGGTAATAACGATTGGTTAATCGCCAGCAATCCTTGGTATGGATTGTTGATGTTTGTGTTGATTGGGGCTGGTCTATATTTTACCGTTGCTACGCGTTTTATTCAGTTTCGTCACTTTGGTCATATGTGGCAGTTATTACGGGTGTCAAACCAAGGCCGTAAAGATGGCGGTATCAGCTCGTTTGAGGCGCTGATGACGTCTTTAGCGGCGCGCGTCGGTACCGGTAATCTAGCAGGGGTGGCAATTGCCATTTATCTTGGTGGACCGGGCGCGGTATTTTGGATGTGGATGACGGCGCTCGTCGGTATGTCGACCAGTTTTATCGAGTCAACCTTAGCCCAAGCCTATAAAGTGCCGCATAATGACAATGTTTACCGCGGTGGACCGGCTTACTATATCGAAAAAGGTTTGGGCAAGCGCTGGCTGGCGATATTTTTCTCGCTTTGCCTGCTGGTTGCGTTTGGTTTGGCGTTCAATGGCGTGCAGTCGAATACGATTGCGCAGGCGACCAATGAAGCGTTTGGTGTTCCAACGTGGATGACAGGGTTAATACTGGTCGCGCTCGTCGCCCCAGTGGTATTTGGCGGACTACGCTCGGTTGCGCGTATTGCAGGTAAAATCGTGCCAGTCATGGCGATTCTTTATATCTTGTTGGCGCTTTATATTATTATCACCAACTTTAGCGAATTCCCAGCAGCCGTTGCCTTGATTGTAAAATCAGCCTTTGGCTTTGAGCAAGCGGCGGGCGGTGTGATTGGTTATGGTATTGCGCAGGCAATGATTAACGGTATCAAACGCGGTTTGTTTTCGAACGAAGCGGGTATGGGTTCAGCGCCCAATGCCGCAGCGACGGCAAAAAGCCATCCTGACCATCCAGCGGTGCAAGGCTTTATGCAAATGCTCGGTGTCTTTATGGATACGCTGGTTATCTGTACGGCAACCGCGGCGATTATTATACTTTCAGGTGTCGTTGATCCAAATGTCGAACAAGAAGGTATTCAATTAACCCAGTTAGCACTGTCGCAGTACGTGGGCGATATGGGTGTGATTTTCGTTGCGATTGCAATTTTCTTTTTCTCGTTTACCTCTATCATTGCCAACTACAGTTATGGCGAGTCCAATCTTGAGTTTATCTCTGGTGAAAAAAATGCCAAAGTCATGATTATGATTTTCCGTTTTATGGTTTTAGGCATGGTATTTGTTGGCGCTATTGCTAGCTTACCTGCTATTTGGAACTTCGCTGACTTATCAATGGGTCTCATGGCGCTCGTCAACTTGATAGCAATTTTAATCTTGTCGCCAGTGGCGCTTAGAATTTTGCGTGATTATGAAAGACAAATCAAAGAAGGCAAAACCGGCGAGCAAATCAAATTTGACCCCGATGATTTTGTGAAACTAAAAGATGAAGCCAACCGTGATGCGTGGACTGATTAGATCTTTTTGGTAAGCTAAAAAGTTATGCTGTCGAAGCTATAAATATAAAAAAACCGCCCTTATATTAAGAGCGGTTTTTTATTAAGCCATAATTATATCAAACATGATTTACATGTTTGGATAGTTAGGACCGCCGCCACCTTCTGGCGTTACCCAAGTAATGTTCTGTGACGGGTCTTTGATATCACAGGTCTTACAATGCACACAGTTTTGCGCATTGATAACAAACTTAGCACCTTCGGCATCTTTCACCACTTCATAAACGCCAGCTGGGCAATACAGACGCGCAGGCTCAGCATATAGAGGTAAGTTGATTGAAACAGGCACCGTAGGATCGGTGAGTTTTAGATGCGACGGTTGGTCTTCGGCATGGTTGGTGTTGGAGATAAAGACTGATGACAGCTTATCAAATATCAGTTTACCATCTGGCTTAGGATAGGTTGGCTGATAAGCATGCGCCGCACGCTCTAGCTGATCATAATCTCTCTTATTATCATGAATAGTCAAAGGCATTTTACCGCCAAGCAAATTTTGCTCGATAAAGGTAAAGGCGCCGCCCATCCATTGACCCATACGGTGCATGGCTGGGGCAAAGTTACGCGCTTCGTAGTTGTCTTGATACAGCCATGATTCTTTATACATGGTGCTATAAGCAACCACATCGTCATACTCACGGCCTGCTTGCAATGCTTCAAAAATCGCTTCAGCCGCCAACATACCTGACTTCATTGAGGTGTGCGTACCTTTGATCTTGGCAGGGTTTAAGAAACCTGCATCATCACCAACCAACACGCCACCTGGGAAGGTGAATTTTGGTAAGGAGTTTAAGCCGCCTTTGGTCAACGCACGCGCGCCGTATGACAGGCGTTTGCCACCTTCTAAGACGTTGCGAATGACTGGATGCAGTTTTAGGCGCTGCATCTCATCAAATGGTGACATATAAGGGTTTGAGTACGATAGGTCGATGACCATACCAAAGCTGACTTGATTGTTTTCATCGAAGTATAACCACCAACCGCCAGATGAGCCGGTATCCGTTAATGGCCAACCTGAACCATGCATGACCACGCCTTGCTCGTGCTTCTCTGGGCTGACTTCCCATAGCTCTTTTAGACCGATACCATAATGCTGAGGGTCTGAGTCTTTATCAAGCGCGAAACGGCTGATGAGGCGCTTGCCCAAATGTCCACGGCAACCTTCGGCAAAGATGGTATATTTACCTAGCAGCTCGTAACCTGGCTCAAAGCTCGGCTTGGCTTCACCATTGGCAGCTACGCCCATGTCGCCGGTCAAAACCCCTCTTACCGAACCGTCATCATTATATAAAATCTCATCGGCAGCAAAGCCTGGGAACATCATGACTTCAAGCTCTTCTGCTTGCTCAGCTAACCAGCGAACGACGTTGCCCAATGAGACAATGTAGTTACCTTCATTGTGCATGCTGGCAGGTACGATAGAATCAGGGAGCTTGGTTGCTTTGGTCGCAGAACCAAGCATATAAACGCGGTCTTCAATGGCAGGTACGTTTAGTGGCGCGCCTTTTTCTTTCCAATCTGGTATCAGCTCGTTTAAGGCGCGCGGCTCAATAACCGCACCAGATAAGGTGTGCGCACCAAACTCTGAGCCTTTTTCGACCACACAAACCATAAATTCTTCATTGCCCGCTGCAAGAGCAAGCTGACGCAGACGAATGGCCGCTGATAAACCCGCTGGGCCGCCGCCGACGATGATGACATCAAATTCCATTGATTCACGTTCGATTTCAGGCTCAGTAGTTTCTGGTTCTACGGCTGGCTCGGGCGTTGCTTCTGTTGCAGTAGTGGCTTCTACTGGCTCAGCGGCAACTTCTGTCGCCTCAGTTGCAGCGCTTTCTTCAGTAGTGGCGACTTCTTCTACGGCTACATCAGTATGTGCGATGTCGCTATTTACAGTGTCGTTACTGACAGTGTCATTATTAACAACGTCGTTGCTAACAGTGTCATTATCAACAACAGGCTTTTGATTGTCTTGCTCTTGCATACCTACTCCTAAACTTTTAGTGGCTTATCTCAGGGCATCATTAGCTTAACAATTGAATAATAAAGCTTGCGGCGCTAACGTTACTCAGACATATGGCTGCCCGATAAGAACTGTCTTTGCGGCATCAATTGACGACGTTAAGCGTACAAAGATTGACGTAAAATCTAGCACCCATAACGTAAAATGTGTTGTTAATTCAACACCCACTGAACCATTGCAAATAAATAATCGTTACTCATTATAAAAGAAAAGTCCTACAAACACGATACGCATTTCTGGGTATCAATGTTAAGGTAAGAGGGAAATAATGGGGGTACAATGACGATAGGCTTTCATCATACCCGAAACAAAAATTTATAGTAATAATAGATGTGCCAAACTTTGATTACTACATAAAGGATTTTATGATGAATGACGATAATAAAAACGACAATTCTAATGATAAAGATAGCCTCAAAGTCACGAATGACAAGGTATCTGCGCCAAATGGTATGGATGCTTTGAGTCAGTATTTTAAGTCAGCGCCAAGTATACGCGAAGGGCGCGCTATACCGCCGCTTGAGAACTGGCATCCTGAGCAAGTAACGGACATGGATCTAACCATCAAAGCCAACGGCGAGTGGTGGCACGAAGGCGGGCACATGACCCGTCAGTCATTAGTCAGTTTGTTTGCCACTATTTTGTGGAAAGAAGAAAATAATGGCGCGGTTGAGTATTTTTTAAAGACACCGGTACAAAAACTGCGTATCCACGTAGAAGATGCGCCGTTACTGATTAACGATGTTGGTATCGTTGAAGAACAAGGTGAAAGCTGGCTAGAATTTACGACCACCACCGGTGATGTAGTGCGTTTAGATGATGAACATCCGATTAGTTTGCGTGCTTATACAATGAAAGACTCTGATGACAATAGCCATTCTGGCAAAAGTAAGAATAAAGAAGACAATGAAAGTGCAGAAAGCCCTACGCAAATTCGTCCTTATATGACGGTACGAAACGGCTTAGAAGCATTGATTGGACGTAACGCTTTTTATCATTTAACAGAAATTGGTGAATTGACAGAGCGTGAAGGTGAGACGATACTAACGCTGCAAAGTGGCGATAACGCTTATACATTATCAATGCCATTAGATTCATAATAGACTATATTTAATACTTATATAAGAACGGCGGTAAGATAGCAATGAAGGTTGCCGTAAAAGCAGTGCCTGATAATACAAGCCTTGATGGTGTTGATATTGTTGATAGCCTTGAGACGCACAAAACCACATTTATTAATGATAGTTTTAAAACGCTTAAAGCAGATGATAGCGTGATAAATAACGCGCTTAAAAAGGAACGCAGTGCGCCAATCGGCTTGTTCGATTCGGGCGTCGGCGGCTTGTCAGTTTATCTACATCTGGCTCAGCAATTACCGCATGAGCGTTACGTTTATTATGCCGATACCTTGCATGTACCGTATGGCAATCGTGATAGTGAAGACATTAAAGCCTTAACGCTCGCTGCAGTGGCATGGCTATACCAACAAGGCTGCAAGCTTATCGTTATCGCCTGTAATAGTGCTTCGGCGTATGCGTTAGAGACTGCCAGACGCTATTATCCGCAGCTGCTTATTGTTGGTCTAGTGCCTGCTTTAAAACCTGCGGTATTGGCCAGCAAAACTCATCACGTAGCCGTATTGGCAACGAAAGCGACGTTAAACGGTGCGTTACTAAATGACGTCATTACGAATGTTGCCATTCCTCATGCCACCAGAGTCTCCAAATACTTTGACCCAAACTTAGTCCCTTGGGTTGAGTCAGGTATGCCTAAAGACAGCAAAACGGCTCAGGATTTACGCCTGCAATTGCAGCAATTTTCGCAAGATGGCGTCGATCAGTTGGTATTAGGCTGTACCCATTATCCATTTTTTAAAGCGTTTTTACGCCAAGAAATTACTCAGCAGCAGTTAGCGCTACATATTGTCGATTCGGGGCATGCAATCGCTGAGCGCGTTAATCAGCTGTTAATATCAGATCAGTTATTAGCATTACCCGTTAAGGTATCAGCTAATGAAGCGTTAAATGACCTAGCGACCGCTATAGATATACCGCCGGCTTTGACTTTTTACGCGACTAGGTACGATGAGCAGCTCGGCGCTGTGGTGCGACGTTTATTGGGTAAACAGTCTCGTATACAGTATATTCTTTCGCCTTAAGCCCTTTTGTTTTAGTCTAATAGGGTTTTTTGTCTGTGCAATAGAGAGGTAGCTGTTATAATCCCGCAATATATTAGTGGAATTAGCAATAAATTAAACGTATTCGCGTAATATTATGCTAGGCTAGTATTTGCCAAACAGAATATTAGACAGGCTCTGATGCTATCGCTTTTCGATAACAATCGAGATAACTTTCATTTATATGACTAATAAGTTTAGAGGTGATTGTGTCAAACCGTCGCTATCATATTCACGTCATATGCGCTGACAACGACCAACTGTTGGTTTTAGACAGTGTGGCGATGTTTTTCCAAGGCCGCGCATTTTTAACCTATGACGTTTCTAGCAAATTACCCAAAGCGGCGTTATATGGTCGCCAGTGTATCGATGCTTGCGATTATACGCTGATGATAATCGGTGATAGCTATGGCACGGCGCAAAATACTGGTGTCAGTCAAATGCATTTGAGCTATCTCAATGCCAAAGCCAAGCTCAAACCCTTGTTAATATTGGTCAAAAGTCATCATAACGAGGTCAATATCAGTCGGCAGCTGCAAGAATTCACCAACATGGTGACCAAAAAAGCCGATAAGATTTATTACTATGAAACAGAAAATGATATCGAGCAGCTACTCATTCAGGCCTTCTATAAAATGGTCGCCAATCATGAAGTAGGGGACGGCTGGGTAAGAGTGAGCGACGAGCTGATGAAAGCCAATAAATCGGCACTGGCCGAAGAAACGGCTACGAGCTTTTCTACCAAGAAAGCCAAACTTACCCAATCTCGCCCTGCTGTTACCGATCATTTAGCAGCCGATAGTGTCAGCAAGCCACTGGTGCTGACAGACACTTTTGAGATTCAGTACAAAGCCCAAGCCTATGAAGGCGGTAATTTAACCGACGTCACCCGCCCTATGACTTTATCGTGGCAAGAAATGCTCATCGCCTTAATAAAAATACCGGCTACCTTTTCAAGCTATGGTTTACAGAGCGCCATTAATCGCTTAATCGCAGTCAAAGCTGAAACAGATATCAAAAATGACATGCCAAATGTTCACGCGGTGGCACGTTGTCAGGTTTATCAATATGACTTAAACCAATTACAGCGGCAGTTGGTGGCGGCTAACTGGATTCAACTCACCACCTATGGCACGCGCGTGTCGCAGGAGCTATGGAAACTCACCTTTTATGCGAAGAGCTTATTAACAGACAGTAATACCACCATACCTAATGCGCCAACTTTACCGCTTAGCTAGGGCAAGCGCTCTCTGTTCTATTTATAATTCTCATTGATAAAAAATCCATTTATAAGCCACCGCTTACCCTTTGTAATACAAAGCATACGTCTCTGTAGTTGTGAAGCTGAGCAATACCCGTAATAATAAGCGTATAAATACATAATAATGCTTAATAATTAGGGAGAACGAACAATGAGTGATGCCAATAAAAATTTAAATAGTGAACTAACCAGCTTAGAAGAAACCATGCTTGAAGCCGACCAGTTTCGTACGCTCGAAGAACAAGTCGCCGATATGAAGCGCCGCGGCATCGACCCAACCCAAGCCTATAAGGACTTGGATAGAAAGGAAGAAGATGCTGACTGGGGTGATGCGACGTGGAAAGAAAACGGTAAATGGAAACCAAAAACGCCTGCGGATTTAGATGACAAAGCCCGCGAAAATTGGGATGGCGATAATGGCAAACCAAATCCGCCACCTGTTATCTAGTAGGTATTATTTAACAAAATAATAGAATGATGACCGTATTTTTTCCAATTTATTCAATTCATTTAATAAAAAAGCCACGCTCATTTGCGTGGCTTTTTTATTAGTCGCTAATACATGCTTGTAGATACTAAATAAATCATTCCTTAGCTTAGCTTAGCTAATTATGAACCTTCATCGACACGTACAAGCTTTATCGTACCATCAGGACTGGTAACCCGGCGATAACGCGTATTGCCCGATGAGGTTGATGGTCTAACGGTTGGCTGCACAGACGGCTGTACCGAGTAAGGATTAGAGTTTGAGCTGCCAGTTTGCTGTTGAATCAATTGCCCCATACGGTCTGCAGGCGCAGGGTTTAAAGGACGACTGTTTGCTGGTTGTCCGTACGGATTGCCATATTGGGAAGTGCTTGCAGCACTATTACCAACGATGGCGCGATAAAATTTTTGTCCGGCGCGTCCATCGGCTGGAAAGATGCCATGGCTTGATTGATATTGCTGAATCGCCGTACGCGTATTATCACCAATGATACCGTCCACTTCGCCAATATCGTAGCCTGCATTTAATAATGCTTGCTGGATATCTTTAGATTGCTGACGGCTAATACCAGGGTCGTCCGTCGGCCAGGCAGTGACAAAGTCGGTTTTGCTGCTGTCTTCACGCGCGATTAAGTCTGATAAGTGGGCAATTGCTAAAGCATAATTTTCTGAAGCGTTATACGAATAAAACGTGTCGAAGTTTTTACCCACCAAGAATGCTGGGCCATCAGTGCCGGCTGGTAATAATAAACCTGCGCTGCCCAAGGTAGAAGGCAGAGGGCTGCCGTTCGCCAATGTCAGCCCTTGATTGCGCCAATGGCTGATAGATTTTTTGTCTTTACGGTTTGATGCGCCCCAAAAACCACTCGGCAGTTTGACTTCATAACCCCATGGCTCGCCGGTACGGTAACCACGTTTGTCCAAAAAGTTGGCAGTAGAGGCGAGCGCATCAGGGACGCTATTAACCAAGTCGCGGCGGCCATCACCATCGAAATCGACAGCCAGTTCTAAAAAGGTACTTGGCATAAACTGCGTTTGCCCAAATGCACCCGCCCATGAACCGGTCATATCACTGGGTGCGATATCGCCATTTTGGACGATTTTTAGCGCATTGGCATATTCGCCTTGGAAGTAGCTTTGACGACGATCAAAACATGACAGCGTCGCTAAAGATTCAAACAAGGGCTTTTTACCCAATGTCTGACCAAAGTTTGACTCCACGCCCCATACGCCCAGTACATGCTCAGCTTTGACCCCATAGCGCGATTCAATGCGGCGCAAGGTATCTGCCCATTGGGGCTTAGCCCGAATACCATCTTCGACCCGCTCTTTATCTACCAATGATGACAAATAATCCCAAACGTCCTTTTGAAATTCAGGCTGGTAATTGAGTGACTGAATCACACTAGGGTCAGGCTGGCTTGGACGATAGTTATTAAACGTATAGCTATCGACGCCGCGGAATTTACTAGAGTTTTTTAAACCATCTAAGCACTGTTGAAACTGGCTATTAGATAGGTCTGGTGCTGGTGGTTTGGCCGCTTGCGCAGTACTGGCAAAGCTGAGGCCAATCGCGATGCTAAGTAGCGATAACGTAGAGGTCGAAGAAAAACGCATGGAAATATCCTATAAACATCGAAATAGTCATTGAAAGAGAACAAAGCTGAATTAAGCAGTATGAACTTAGAGTAACCAATCTCAATAGTAAAGAAAAGGTATCGAAGCACTCAGTTACTATAAATTGACGTGAGCGTGAGGTTAAGAGAGGGTTTGGCTATCCTGTTGAAGCAAGCTTTAGCGCTTTTTCGTGGTTTAGCTCCAATGAATAAGTTGATTAAGAATTTAATAACCAAACCTGTTCAGTTACGGCTAGCTCAGATGCCGCATTAAGGGTTGATGACTGGTTTTCAAGCTCGATAATTTTATAGTCGGTATCATAATACTGCTGTAACTGCTGCTGACTAATCGAAAAAGGCGGGCCGTCTTTTTTACTTTGGTCATAGTTTAGGGTGATTAATAGTTGTGGCGCATGATTGCTAAGTTTGACTATTTGCGCACTATAATCAGCACGCATCGTTGCTGGCAAGGCTATCAATGCTGCTCTATCATAAACGGCATTAATCTTGCCTATATCTGTGGCGCTCAGGGCAAAATATCTGCTGCCCATAAAGTAATGGTTTGCCCAGCTAGCTGACCCTGATAGCGTTTTAAAATGGCGTTATCAGTAACGCTCTTAAATTCAGTAATAGTAGGGATAACCTTTTGCTCAACAAAGAACGCTTGCACAGCAGTTTCCACCAGCTCGACGCCAACGACGTCGTAGCCTGCGTGCGCAAGCCATACCATATCAACTGATTTACCGCATAAAGGTACCAAGACTTGGCCACTGATGGGCACTGCGAGCTCAGAAAAATACTCAATTAGTTGAGGATTGACGTCAGACTTATGAAAGCCAATACGTCCGTCTTGCCAGCGCTGTTGCCAAAATTTAGAATCCATACCTTTATTCCTAACCTATCTATACTTTAGATGTTTGATATTATCATACCGCTAAACGCAATAAAAAAGCCAAGCGTCTTAACCCTTGGCTTTGATAGCGTATAAAACTCACGTGGCCGGTTTAATTCACCATATACTGACTAAATTCTTTGCGTAGTTTGGCAAGTTTTGGCGGAATAGCAAAGTTACAATAAGCTTGACCCGGGTTTCTATTATAGAAATCTTGATGGGCGTCTTCAGCTTTGTAAAATTCCATAGCGGGATGGACTTCTGTCACCACATTAAGGCCCATGTCGCGTAATTTGTTAATGGTACGGTCGACCGTTGGTTTTTGCGCCTCATCGGTATAAAAAACCACGCTGCGGTATTGGCTGCCGACGTCGTTACCTTGACGATCCATGGTGGTGGGGTCATGCGTGGCAAAAAACACATCAAGAACCACTTCTAATGGTACGATAGACTCATCAAATTCAACCTTGATGACTTCAACGTGTCCGGTATCACCACCACAGACCGCTTCATAGTTAGCAGAAACGGCATCGCCTCCCATATAGCCTGACACCACAGATTGCACGCCTTTTACGGATAAAAATACTGATTCGGTGCACCAAAAGCAGCCACCGCCTAAGATAATGGTTTGCATAATTGTTCCTATTATTATAGCTGTTGTCATAGAGATGCGCTAAGGGCTTTATTTGGTTGCAATATCTCATCTTTCAATACTAATTTTATGTCTCAATATTGCCTTTATAAAGAATTAGCGTTACCTATTTAGCTTAGCAGGGCAGTTGCTCGCCATAAGTAACAAACAGTAATGTTATAATGGGCTTTTGCTATCTTTAAAGCACTGAGCAATTCACCATTTAATTAATATTTTATTTTTGAAGAATCAAAGTTTCATTATTAAAAAACGACCCACCATCAAAAAAACGAGCAACCCCATGAGCCAAATTAAGCCTGCTAACCTGACTAATGACACCGTGAAGCACGATACCTTATTTACCACGCCACTTGATAAAGCGGCGCGTTTTTCTTTTGATGAGCAAGTGGTGGCGTGTTTTCCCGATATGATTCGCCGTAGTGTACCCGGTTATGGTCAAGTGCTGGCGATGTTGCCGATATTCGCTCGTCGCCACTGTAAATACCGCCAGCAAGATGATAGCGGCCAGCGTGTCAGCCGTATCTATGATTTAGGGTGCTCACTGGGTGCGGCAAGTATGGCATTGGCAGGCGAGTTTGAGCCGCAAGATTTACAGATTAAGGCGATTGATATCTCACCCGCGATGACCAATGAGGCGAGTACGTTATTAACGGAGAATTATCCGGCGCACACTATTGAAGTCATTACCGCTGATATTCGTGCTGTCGAGCTTGAGCCATGCGATATGGTCATTCTGAATCTGACGCTACAGTTTTTGCCCGCTGCCGATAGAGTGGCAGTGCTTGAGAAAATTTATGCTGCATTAAGTGAAGGCGGTATTTTGGTCTTAACCGAGAAAACCCATGCTTTTGATGAGCAGTATGATGCGTGGTTGGTTGAGCGTTATTACGACTTTAAACGCGCCAATGGTTATACCGAGATGGAAATCAGCGGCAAACGCAATGCCTTAGAAAACGTTTTGATTACCGATACCTTGGATGAGCATCATACGCGTCTAGCGCAAGTTGGCTTTGGGCGTCATTTGACCTGGTTTCAATTTTTAAACTTTGTCTCTATTGTGGCCTTTAAATAATATTTAAACGCGATAGTAATAACGGCTCGACTTTTAATATAAATTTTTACTCTATCTTTTTACCGACATGGCAATCTGTTTTTATGCTTAACGACACCATTATTCTCGCTGAACGCGAATTATATTTAACCTTGCTGTCATTGGCGCAGCAGCAGCCGAGCGCTTATGAGTGGCTGACGCGCTTGCCAACGTGGCTTAATGATATCAAAGATAAAGCCAATTACGCGCACGCGCCCGCTTACCAAGCGTTGGTAGCACGATTGCCAACAGTAGCGGCTGATAAAGTAGATTTGGACAGTGATGTATTAACTATTGCCGCCAATCTCAGCGACTCTGAGCGCAAACAAACCTTAGCGCTACTAAAGCAGCTAATGCCGTGGCGCAAAGGGCCTTTTCAAATTGGTAGTGATAAAGACTGTTCGATATTTATCGATACCGAATGGCATAGCGATTGGAAATGGCAAAGGGTCGCACCGCATTTAGGCACGTTAAAAGGACGACGAATATTAGATGTGGGCGGTGGCTCGGGTTATCACGGTTGGCGAATGGCAGGGGCAGGCGCGGAGACGGTCATCATCATTGACCCATCATGTTTGTTTTATCATCAATTTATGGCGATTCGTCATTTTGTTGGCGCCGCTGATCATTATAAAACGCATTATATCCCTGTACCGCTTGAAGCCTTGCCGGAGCACAGTCAGCTATTCGATACGGTTTTTAGTATGGGCGTGCTCTATCATCGCCAGTCACCGTTTGAGCATTTGCAACAGCTAAAAGGGCAACTGGTTAAAGGTGGCGAGCTGGTGCTTGAAACATTGGTTATCGATGGCGATGCCAATACCGTACTCGTGCCGCACGACCGCTATGCGCAGATGAATAATGTCTATTTTTTGCCATCGGTCGATGCACTTATTGGCTGGCTAGAAAAAGCGGGGTTTAGCGAGGTACGCTGCGTCGATGTAGCGGTTACATCGACTGAGGAGCAGCGCAAAACCGAATGGATGACGTATCATTCATTGGCGGATTTTTTAGACCCTAGTGATGCCAGTAAAACCATCGAAGGGTATCCTGCGCCGAAACGAGCAACCTTAATTGCAAAAAAATAGCGCTGGTTAGTTTGCGGTTGGCAAAGAGAGGTTGGTTAAATAAACCAGCGTTTAAATGCCATCTCTATCAATACTTTTAGGATAAAACCGATAAAACCCGCACCTAAGGCCAAAAACATCCAAAAAGTACCAGCGCGCCCAGCGTTAGACTGTTTTGATAAATCCCAAATGATAAAGAATAAGAAAGCAATAAAAATGGGCAATAAAATATACATGCCCCAACTGGTGACGGTACTAGAAGCAATGGCAAACATGGTTTTGTCCTGTCAATGAAAGTGTAAAGTGCTGCGTTTTCTATGGTCTGTTTTTATATATGGTTATAAATGGCATCAGCATTTATAGCAGTAATAGATTAATGTTGCCATTATAACGCGGAATGAGGTTGCTATAAATGTTTCACCAACGTCAGACAACAGTAACGCTACAATCCGCCTAAATAGACTTGTATTGGCAGCCTATAATAGCCGCTGCCTCGTCACTTGCGCATATCTAGTATAATAGCGGTGATTTTAATGCTATTTTTGGTTCAAATAGTGCAATAGCAGCTAAAGGTTGTTATATTTATAGGTTACTTATTTTTTCTGCCTTATCTTATATTACCCCAATTTTTTGTTCATTTATCTGAGTTTATAGTCCTATGTCACAAGCCCAAATCGATACGCTCGCCTCACTGTTTGACAGTGCCATTGAAGTCCTAAAAACGAACGGCGAACTACCGGCTGATTGGCAAAACAACAGCCAAATTACGCGGACTAAAGATACCAGTCATGGTGACTTTGCGAGCAATATCGCCCTAACGGCTGCCAAAGCTGCGAAAGCCAATCCGCGCCAGCTTGCTGAAAAAATCGTTAATGCCTTGCCTGAAAATCAAAATATTCGTCAAGTAGAAATCGCAGGCCCCGGTTTTATCAACGTCTTTTTAAATACCGAAGCCAAATTTGCGGTGTTAGACGATATCTTTAAATTGCAAGAACGCTTTGGTTTAAGCAAGCAGTTTCAAGGTCAAAAAATCCAAGTTGAATTTGTCTCGGCCAATCCAACGTCTAGCTTACACGTCGGTCATGGTCGCGGCGCGGCTTTTGGCATGAGTGTGGCAAATTTGCTTGAAGCCATTGGTTATGACGTCACGCGTGAGTACTATGTCAATGACGCCGGTCGCCAAATGGATATTTTAGCGACCAGTACTTATTTGCGTTATCTAGAAGCTAATGGCGAGGCCGTTACCTTCCCAGTTAATGGCTATCAAGGCGATTATGTCAGGGATATTGCGCAAACTCTAAAAACCCAGCATGGCGACAGCTACGTTCACAGCTTTGCCGACATTGGCAAAGACGTAGCGGAAGACGCGCAGTTTGAAATAAATAATGATGGCGAAAAAGTGCTGCTATCGGGCGATAAAGAAGCCCATATCGATGGTTTGATTGCCAATAGCAAAGCCTTACTTGGTGACGGTTATGAGCTGTTTTTAAATGCGGCATTGAGCAGTATTTTGGCTGATATCAAAGACGACTTAAATGACTTTGGTGTCCGTTATGAGTGCTGGTTTAGCGAAAGATCCATTGATAGCGAGATTGAGCCTGTTTTACAAATCCTCGATGAAAAAGGCTATTTATACGAAAAAGACGGCAATATCTGGTTTAAATCGACTGATTTTGGCGATGAAAAAGACCGTGTGGTACGCCGTGCCAATGGTCAAAGTACCTATTTTGCCTCTGATATCGCTTATCATAAAAACAAGTTCGATCGCGGATTTGATAAAGTCATTAACGTTTGGGGCGCTGACCATCATGGTTATGTGCCGCGCGTAAAAGCGGCATTGACGGCGCTCGGTATCGATGCCGACCGCCTTGATGTGGTATTGGTACAGTTTGTTGCCTTATGGCGCGGTAGTGAAAAAGTGCAAATGTCATCGCGCTCGGGCAAATTTGTCACCTTACGTGAGCTGCGCCATGAAGTGGGTAACGATGCTGCGCGTTTTTATTACGTCGCTCGTAAGCCTGAAGTTCATGTTGATTTTGACTTGGAGCTGGCCAAATCGCAAAGTAAAGACAACTTGGTTTACTATATTCAGTATGCGCATGCCCGGGTTTGCCGTGTGTTAGAAAAACTAGAAACCAGTGGTCTGCAAGTAGACGATATTACTGGCGCTGAAAAGCAAGCGTTACTAGTCGCACCGAGCGAAGAAGAGTTGATTAAATTATTGGCCGCTTATCCGGCAACCTTGCTACGCTCAGCGACAGGCTATGAACCGCATATCTTAACCAACTATCTAAAAGAGTTGGCGGCGTTATTTCATGGTTGGTATGATGGCAATCGCATCTTGCCGGTCAGCCTAACTTCAGGTGAAACGCCAAGCCAAGATGAGACGGATTTGATGCAAGCGCGTTTACGCTTATCTAAAGCCGTACGTCAAGTATTGGCCAATGGATTGAGCTTATTAGGCTTGTCTGCACCGTCTAGCATGTAGTATAAAGGAAGACGGCTGTAGCCATTATTTGATGGTAATTCTTCAATTCTAATCTAATCGACAGTGCTGATTCGATAAAGACAATTCGATAACGATAACTCGACAACGACAGATAATTCAGTAGGGAGAACGAGATCCATGTTAGCCAAAAAACCAAAAGGTGCCACTGAAAAACGCAAAACCAGTAGTGTGTCAGGCTTATTATGGATGTTTGTTGGGGCAGTATTGACGCTCATGATCGGGGTGTTTTTATACCTCTCACCCTTGTTTAACTTTAGTCCTGCGGGCAGCGGTGAGGGCACCGATGCTGATAGACAAGTTCAGCAACGGGTCGATACCGATACCGACAATGGTGATTATGAGTTCTATGATATTTTGCCCAATCAAGAAATGGCGACCATCCCTGATGAGGACTTCGGCGAAGGCAGTAGTAGCCAATCCGGTCAAATCACTGATTTTGAGCCAGATGTAGTCGTCAATCAGCCAGAAAACACCACGCCAAGTAATAATGATGCGGGTAACTTTGGTATTTCTGAGAGCACCACGATTGAGCCTAGTCGTAGCAACAATACGAATAATGCAGCAAACAGCAGTAATGACGACGATATTGTCATCGTCGAAGAAGATGCGACTTATGATGGTACACCAGCTGCCAATAATACAGGCGCGGCTGCAAACAGAGCTAATACAGCGAACGCTAGCAATGCTAGTATTCAGCCAGCGAAGCCTGCGGCGACTTATATTTTGCAAATCAACAGCTTTGGCGATGCCGATGAAGCAGACCGTCGGCGAGCGCAAGTTCTGATGGCTGGTGTCGATGCTAGAGTGGTGAAAAACACTACCGGTAACGGCCTGCCTATTTATCAGGTGATTTCACGCCCGATGAATAATCGTCAAGCGGTTGCTACTGCCCAGCAGCGCCTGCAAAATAACGGTATTGATTCTATTATCGTTGAGCAGCGCCGTTAAACCTAAAGCATTGATAAAGAAAGCGTCAGAGGACGCTTTTTTTATCCCTTTTTTTTTGATATGTTTTTTAGCTCCTTTCGGCAAACTCAATATAAGAGCATCATGATGACTGTGACTCCTTCAGAAACTGCGCCCGTTGGTATGATGAAAGCTTTTTTTCAAAAGTATTTTATCGATGCTTTTACCGGCATGGCGTTAGGGTTGTTTGTGACCCTTATCGCTGGTCTTATCATCTCGCAAATTGGTGGTTGGTTAAGCCTGCCAGCCTTGGTAGCAGTCGGCAAACTGGCGTCAGTATTAATGGGCGCAGGTATCGGTGTTGGTATCGCCTACTACCTAAAAGCACCAACTTTGGTGATGCTAAGCTGCTTGGTTGCAGGGATGCTTGGCGCGCATTCTGAAGCTTTGATGGCGGGCAATTTATTTATCGCGCAAGAGGCAGGTCCGGCAACTTTCGCTGCGGTGCCCGGTAATCCAATTGGTGCTTATTTGGCTTCAGTATTTGCTTATCGCGCTGGTACTTGGATCGCTGGCAAGACCAAGCTCGATATTTTGCTGATACCTTTAATGGTATGTACGGTGGCACTCATCGTCTGTGCGCTACTTAATCCTCCAGTTGTCGCTACGGTCAACGCCATTGGTCAGGGTATTCAAGCAGCGACTGAATTACAGCCGCTTCTCATGGGTGTCGTGATAGCAGTGGTGGTCGGGATTTTATTGACGCTACCGACCTCAAGCGCGGCTATCTGTATCGCTATTGGACTTGGCGGCTTAGCAGGTGGGGCAGCGGTAGTTGGCTGCGCGGCGCATATGATTGGCTTTGCGGTGGCCAGTTTTAAAGACAACGGCGTCAGTGGTATCATATCCCAAGGACTTGGTACCAGTATGCTACAGATTCCTAATGTCCTTAAAAAACCGCTCGTACTATTGCCTGCTGTGATTGCTAGCGCCATCGTTGGTCCTATCGCAACCGTTGGCTTTGGGCTAGCTTGCACAGCCACTGGCGCTGGTATGGGCACGGCAGGGCTGGTTGGGGTGTTTGGCGTCATTGAAGCATCACAAGAAATCATGAGCAGTGCTCAGTTGTGGACGGCGATTATATTATTGATGTTCATTTTACCTGCTCTCATTGCTGGTCTGGTCGCTTACGTGATGCGCCGCCTTGGCTGGTTGGTCGATGGCGATATGAAATTGCCCTAAATGAATAGTAAGGCTAAAGCTAAAGCACGCCAATTTTCCTAACTATTTGTCTTAACTATCTATGATAAAAAAGCCCAGCTATTCAATAACTGGGCTTTTTTATGGTCTAACTCATAAGTTTTGGTGTAATGGACAAAATTCATGCTAAAAAGTAGAAGGTAGTCGCTAATGGACATAATTCATGCTATTTGAGTGATTTTGATAGTAGAAAGTCTTTAATAAACCGTAACTTACGCTGGTCATTTAGACCATGATGACTGTGTAATTGGCGCTTTAACTCACTGAATAAACCTTCAAGAGAATTGGTGGTATTTGGTATGTCTAACTGCTCATACTCTTGATAAGTAAACAACCAATCACTATTGGTTCTGAGGCTGCGATAAGCACTTCTAAGACGCTTATGCGTATACCACGTTCTACCAGTATCTTCATTGATGCTACGCTCACTCAGATAGTCTTCATGGGTTAAATACCATTGATCTAAGCATTTTGTGAACGTGGCTTTATCAAGCTTAGTTAAGTCTAAAGTGAGCCGTCTAAGCTCGATACTAGCAATATTTTTAGGGCGACGAGTGAGGTAACGAGTCACTATTTGCACCTGATGAAACTGGCACATCTGGCAAGGGGTGCAAGTAAATAACGTTCTAAGCCCTCGTCTGCCATCGCAGGTGATGCTTTGTACATCAACGCCTAACGATGCTAGATGATCAATTCCTTGTTTGTAGGTACTATTGGTTTCATGACTGACTATCGCGTAGTAAAGAACCGCTTTAGTAGTATTGTCCATAAAAACCATTAAACCGAACTTACGACCAAAGTAAGTGGTGTCCATGATGATGTTAGCAGTCTTAGGACGTTTTACTTGATACTCAATATCAACTTTATCTAAGCGCCTTTGTATGGTTTTAAGACTACAGTGGTATTTATCAGCCAGTTGCTGGTAGGTCTGTTTACCCTGAGTGTATTCCCTCCATAGGGTTTGATTATTGAGTCTGATGCCACCTAAAAACTGCCGGCTGCAAGCGAGACATTGATACTGCTGTTTGCCAAGCTTACGTCCGTTCTTCTTGGTGTGTTTATCACGACAAAAAGGGCAGTTTTTTGATTCATGGCGTTGATTCCTTGCAAATATAGACAGTATATAGCGTTAGACCCTACGCCAGCATGAATTTTGTCCATTACACCTAAGTTTTTCAATTAACGACGCACATCTTTTGGTGCATCGCCATTTGGCCAATCTTTGTCTTTATTGGCTTTGACAGGGCGCGGCAAATGGGTAAAGTAGGCGGCAATATCGACCGCTTCTTGATCGCTTAGTGTATTGCCCTGACCGAACGGCATTTTACCTTTAATAAAGGCCGCGGCGGTATATGTACGCGCCATGCCTGCGCCATCATTAAAAGACTTGTCGCCTGCGACTGCTGGGTAAAGGTAAGTACCATCATCATTGTATTGACCTTCGCCATCAGCACCGTGGCAAAAGCTGCATTTTTCTGCAAACAGCTTTTTGCCGGTTTCAGGGTTTGGCTCTAACTCTTTATTCACTTTTACAAAACCGCGACCTTCAGGTGATACCCCAAATGGCATATCTTGCGACAACCAGCTCATATAAGACACCATCGCATTCATATCATCTGAATCAAGATCGAGTGCTTTACCATTCATCGAACGCTCAAAACAACCGTTAATACGCTCTTGAATGGTATTGACGCGACCTGCGCGTGAGCGATAAATCGGGTAAATACTTGGCATATTGTTCCAAGGTGCAGCATACGCTTCTGAGCCATTGCCTAGGTGACAGCTGGTACAGTTAAGCTGGTTACCAACGTTATTCGGCAGCTCTTTATAAGTATGGTTGGCAAGCTGTAGACCGCGGCGTACGGCAGCGCCATACTCATCATCTGGAATGGTCGATTCGTCTGGCATCTTAATGGACGGTTTACCGCTTGCAGCATCAGCGCTGCCTGCAGTTATATCATTGGCAGCAGGCATGTTACCTTTTAAGGTGTCTGCACGTGCCTCAAGATCCTTTACGCGTGCTAGGGCTGCTGCCTCTTCAACGCGATCAACTGCCTTAGTTTCACTACTATTATCACAACCTGTGATAACAGTTGCACCAAGAGCAAAGATAGACGCTACTAAAATAGAAGGTGGTGTTCTAAAAAGTATGCTGGCGATAGAAGCCAATAAAAAATCTATGCTAAGTTCTCTGATTCTATAGGGCTTTCAAGGCTTCAAAAACTGTTCAAGTTTTAATCAGCATACTTTTTGACACACCACCAAATAGAAGACTTAGTGCGTAAAAACTTTCTCATTGGAATGTCATTATCTTAAAATATAATATATAAAAATCTATCGATGTGTCAATTTAGAAGCAATGATGGCAGAACTTATGCTGTGGTTTAGATAAAAACGACAGCATGACTTTGCGTATACGCTCCACTTTGTTCATCAAAAACTACGGGGTAATCAATCAGTAACATGATGGTATCAAATACAAATACGTAAAGTGATTTTAAATTGAAAATAAAACATAACGTGACAAACCAAGTTAAAGAAAGCTGAAGCGCAAACCACAGTATCTATAGTGAGTGGGAAGTAATATCGATATATCAGCAATACCGTCGCGTTTTTAGGATATTTTGACTATATGTTGTTTTCTACTAAAAAGCGCGTGAATAGCGAAGTATTCATGCGCTTTTTGCTAAGGATGTTTGTTTAATAGTTTAACTTATCGTCGTGTATTTGCCGCTATATTAATGAGTAGTTACCGCTTTACGGTTGGCACTTTTCGCGCGCTTTTTGCCTTTTAATTTACGCGATAATTTGTTGATATCATTGAGTACCTGACCATAACGAGACGGGAATACGCGCTGGACGGCATCCATCATTTTGGCATCGTTGCCAATCAAACAGCGTGGCTGGTTGGTGGCGGCGGCTTGTAAGATAATCCAAGCCGCTGCGCTGGCATCGAATTTTAAAAATTTATTAAAGCTACGAATGGCTTTGCTACCGCTACGCATACCGAGGTCGCTGATACTGTCGTTACCGCGTGCGCTATTGGCAATATTGGTCTTAATACCGCCGGGATGCACACAAGTTGCCGACACGCCGCAGCGCTGAATGTCTAGCTCTTGGCGCAGGCTTTCGGTAAAGCCGCGTACCGCAAATTTACTGGCGTTATAAGCCGATTGTGACGGCTGCGCGGTCAAACCAAACAGGCTTGAGATATTAATGATATGACCATGCTCGTTAAAATGGCGCGCCTTGTTATCTTTTTTACCAGTATTAATTTCGCTTTCTTTGACGCTATTTTTAATCAGGGGTAAAAACGCCTTGGTGCCATAAACCACGCCCCAAAAATTGATATCCATCACCCATTCAAGCTCGCCAATGCTGCTGCCTTCAACGGAAGAGTAGAGCGCCACGCCTGCATTATTAAAGATAAAATTCACTTTACCATGTTCCGCCATCACGCTATCCGCCCACGCTTCGACGGCTTTATTGTCCGAGACGTCGAGTACGGTGGTGGTAACTTTGACATCATAGCCGACCAGTAGCTCCTTGGTCTGCGCCAATTGTTCAGGATTGATATCCGATAACGCCAGATGTCAGCCCATTTTTGCCAAATGCAGGGCAAGCTCGCGTCCCATACCAGAACCTGCACCGGTGATAGCGGCAACATGATTGGCATAGTAAGGGGTAATATCGTGGTCTTGCTGCGAGGAAAAAGGCAGATGTTGGCGTAGAGAGTTTGCTACTGCAGAGACATTGCTAGAAACGTGATTAAGCATGATAAACAGTCCTTTGTATCATTGATTTGAAAAGTGTGGTCGTCGATAAGGATAACGTATCAAAGTCGCTTTACCTTAGCATGATTTCTCCCTTTGGCTGCTATCGATTGATAAACGCAGCTGTCATTTTTAGCCCGCTTATGATGATAAAGCACAGACACAAAAAAGCGCCTGAATAACTATCAGACGCTTTTTAAATCAATAGCCTGTTAAGCATATAGCCCGTCAAGCATATGAAGTGCTTTTACCCAATCATCACTTATGCAATTTTAGGGGTTTTGCCTTCGTTAATCACTTGCTCATCAACCAATACTGTTTTGGCATTTTTCATCGATGGTAGCTCATACATGGTTTCAAGCAGAGCGTTTTCGACGATAGAGCGCAGACCACGCGCACCGGTTTTACGTTCCATGGCTTTTTTGGCAATCGCATCAAGCGCTTCTTTGGTAAACTCAATCTCAGCGCCTTCCATTTCAAACAGATATTTATACTGTTTTACCAAGGCGTTTTTCGGTTCTGTCAAAATCTGTACCAAAGCTTCTTCATCAAGCTCTTGAAGCGCAGCCAATACAGGCAGACGACCAATCAATTCAGGAATGAGACCAAATTTGATTAAATCTTCTGGCTCGACTTGCTGCAATAAATCTGAGCTGCGGCGGCTGTCATCTTTGGAGCTGACATCGGCGTTAAAACCAATACCGCCTTTTTCCGTACGCTGCTGAATGACTTTATCAAGACCGGCAAACGCACCGCCAACGATAATCAAGATATTGCTGGTATCGACTTGGATCAGCTCTTGCTGTGGATGCTTACGACCACCATGTGGCGGGATAGCGGCAACCGTGCCTTCGATAAGTTTCAGCAACGCTTGCTGTACGCCTTCGCCCGACACGTCGCGAGTGATAGAAGGGTTGTCGCCTTTTTTACTGATTTTATCAATCTCATCAATATATATGATGCCTTGCTCAGCTTTGCTAACATCATAGTCGGAGGCTTGCAAGAGCTTTTGCACGATGTTTTCAACATCTTCACCGACATAACCGGCTTCCGTTAACGTCGTCGCATCTGCCATCGCAAACGGCACATCAAGTAAGCGTGCGAGTGTTTGCGCAAGCAAGGTTTTACCAGAACCCGTTGGGCCAATCAGCAAGATATTACTTTTTGCCAACTCAACCATGGCGTCATCAGCGCCGATTTTGGCTTTTTTGCTATCTCTAGCCAACGTTTGGCTGACTTTTAGGCGTTTATAATGGTTATAAACTGCGACCGCTAAGGCTTTTTTCGCCGCATCTTGGCCGATGACATATTCATCAAGCTTGGCACGTAGCTCTTTTGGCGTTGGCAGTTTTTTATTGACCCAAGAGGTATCAATGTCACTGTCGTCGTCGCCATCTTCGGCGCTATCAGCAATCAGGTCCGTACATAGCTCGATACATTCATTACAGATATTGGCGTCGTCAGCGGCAATCAGCTGCTTTACTTCACTTTTTTCTTTGCCGCAAAACGAACAATGCGGGGTGTTATCTTCTGCCATATACAGGCACTCCTAAAATTTAATGCTTATCAATGTTTTGATTATGGACATCAGCGCCAAAGCGTAGGGCAGTTGATATATTTCTTCTACCGTAGCGCATTTAGGCCACTGATGTTTTAAAATCCTTTAAACGTCTATTATCAGAGCTTATAAAGAAATTAAAGCTTATAAAGAATCAGGACGGCGCTCTAATACTTCGTCAACCAAGCCGTATTCTTTGGCCTCTTTAGCATCTAGCCAATAGTCACGCTCAACGTCTTTTTCGATTTTCTCTACCGGTTGACCGGTACGCTCAGCCAAAATCTCGTTCAAACGAGCACGGGTTTTTAGAATTTCACGCGCATTAATTTCGATATCGGTTGCTTGACCTTGCGCGCCGCCTGATGGCTGATGAATCATTACGCGCGAGTTGGCTAGAGCATAACGTTTGCCTTTTTCACCCGCTGCCAGTAAGAACGAACCCATGCTATACGCGCCGCCCATACAAATGGTTGAGACTTCAGGTTTGATAAAGTTCATGGTATCAAAAATAGCCAAACCTGCACTGACTGAGCCGCCGGGCGAGTTGATATATAAATGAATGTCTTTATCAGGGTTTTCGGCTTCTAAAAACAATAGCTGCGCCACGATAAGATTGGCCATGTGGTCTTCAACTTGACCGGTCAAAAAGATAACGCGCTCACGTAATAGGCGTGAGAAAATATCAAACGAGCGTTCACCGCGCGCTGATTGCTCAACCACCATTGGAACCAATGCGGCTTGAGTCGTGCTTTGTACATTGTCATGCGCACTCATCAACATATCAAAATGCGGGTTAGCAATGATGCGATCATAATCTGTCATAAAGATGTCCTGTTTATAAGTCCATAAAATAAAAAATAGAAGCTAGCTGTTGGCTACATTGTTATTGATGATTATCATTGTAAACATTATCGCTTGGTAATAAAACCTACTAGAAAATAAAACCTATTCACGCATACATTTTATTTTATTAAATTAATCCGGCGCCAAAATATACTCAATCAAGCAGATTGGCTCTGCCTGCTAAAATAGTGGCTAATAAATATTGGTCGCCGCTAGAAATAAGTGAGCCAATGGTAACTTTTTTATCACAGCAATAATAACGCTTTAATGTGACAAATGATAAACGACTCCCTATTAATAAGGCGTCTGTGCGCACTTATCAAGGGCAGCATGAATAATCTGTTTATAAAAAATGCTATATTCAAAATATCCTAAACACGCTACGGTATTGCTGATATCAATTTTTTTTAGCCTCTGTCTGCGCAGGCACAGCAAGCAAGAAAAATTGATATCAGCAGTGTGTGATGTATCAATATTACTTTTCACTCACTATATTAAGACAGTAGTTTATAAACGGGCAATAAAAATGCCCTAACAAAGGTGTCAGGGCATTTTTGATTATTCTAGGTATTAAACCAGTTAGTACTGACTGGCAAAGCGCTAGATCACATGATTACATGGCTTGTTGCTGCTGAGCGGCTAATAGGTCTTGATAGCTCACTTCTTTGTCCGTTACTTGGCCTTGCTCGATTAAATAATCAACCACTTGGTCTTCTAGCACTACTGACTCAATGTTAGCGCGTTGCTGCTTGTCATTGGTGTAGTACTCGATGACTTCCGCTGGGTCTTCGTAGTTTTCAGCGGCTTCTTTGATAAAGCTTTCAACACGTTCTTGGTCGACTTCTAAGCCTTTGGTGTCGATAATACGAGCAACGATGATGCCAAGACGGGCAGCACGTAGCGCTTGCTCTTCAAACAGCTCATTTGGCAGCATGTCTTTATCGAAGCTATCAGCGTTGGCGCCGAACTGCTGAGAAAAACGTTGCATCATCATGTTGCGTTGACGATCGATTTCTTGCTCTAGCATAGCGTTTGGTACGTCAAACTCGTTCTTTTCTAATAGTGCGTCAAAGGTCGCTTGTTTTACTTGGCTACGCGCGGCATTTTTGATTTCGCGTTCCATGTTTTTACGCACGTCTTCTTTTAATTTCTCAACGCCGCCTTCTTTCACGCCGAATAGCTCTAAGAACTCGTCGTCGATTTCAGGAAGTTTTGATTTTTCAACCAATTTTACGCTGATTTTAAATTGTGCTTCTTTACCAGCCAAGTTTTCAGCTTGGTAATCTTCTGGGAAGGTGACGTCGATGACTTTTTCTTCGCCCGCTTTCATGCCTTTGATGCCATCTTCAAAGCCTGGAATCATCTGATTGCTACCGATAACCAGTTTGAAGTCTTCAGCAGAGCCGCCTTCGAATTTTTCGCCGTCGATTGAACCTTCAAAGTCAAAGGTCACTTGGTTGTCTTTGGCCGCTTTACCTTTTTTCTCAACGAACTCTTGACGCTGCTTTTGTAGGTTTTCGATCATGGTGTCAACGTCTTCGTCGCTGACGGTTGCAGTGTGGCGCTCAACTTCGATTTCATCGATACCTTGGACGTCGATTTCTGGGAAGATTTCAACAGTCGCTTGATAAACCAAGAAGTCGTCTTCAAGTTTTACGTCGTCGATGTTTGGCATACCAACAGCACGGATGTCTTCAGATTTGATCGCTTCAAATACAGTATCACGGATCACATCGTTGATGACTTCTTGCTGAATGCCAGCACCGTACTGTGAACGGATATGCGACATCGGTACTTTACCTTTACGGAAACCGTCAATCTTGGCGGTTTTCGCCACTTGACTGATGCGGCCTTCAACTTTGTTTTGAATTTTTTCAACGGGTACTTTAACCGTTAGCTGAGTTTCTTTGTTAGACAGCTTGTTGGTTGTGACTTGTAAATCTGTAGCCATATTCGTTACACCTTTAGGATTAAATAGAAATAGACAACCAGGCTGCAAAATACGCGTGTGCTACTGGTTGCCGTTGGAATAAATAGGGGATATTGCTAGCGCGCGATTTCGCAATCTGTGAGCGTAGCAATCGCTGACGGCACAAAAATATGAAACGCTTTATTCTAAATAAACGCTCTCAGATATCAATATTAACTGCTAATCGCCCGCATAATAACGCTTTTTGCGCAATTATACAGACAAATAACGGCTTTCAACAAAATTTTAAAAGTAGAACAGTATAATCTATCTGTTTATCAAAGTAAAAATTATCTGTTTAATTGCCCCGTCAGTGATTTATAAGCTTAGCTTTGCCGTAATCTGCCCGCTTATTATCATCAAATACGCTTTATTATCGAATACGCTTATAACGGCAATTGCGCCAATAACTGCTCAATGGCCTGACCACGATGACTGATGCTGTTTTTGTCCGCAGCGCTGAGACTTGCCGCCGTCGCTTGCAACTCTGGCAACCAAAACAGCGGATCGTAACCAAAACCGCCATCACCATGCGGCGCGTCTAAAATCTCGCCGTGCCATAAACCTTGAGCGATAATCGGTAGCGGGTCATCGGCATGACGTACCATAGCTAGCATACACACAAACACGCCTTTAATAGGGGTATCTGGCTTGGCTGCACGAATAGGCTGCAAGTCAGCGATAAGCTTGGCGTTGTTTTTGGCGTCATTGCCATGCTCGCCAGCATAGCGGGCAGAATAGATACCGGGCGCGTTGCCCAATACGGGCACACAAAGTCCTGAATCATCCGCAATCGTCGGTAGGCCACTTGCGCGGCTGGCATGCCGCGCTTTGATAATAGCGTTCTCAACGAAGCTCAAACCGTCCTCAATCGCGTCTTCGATATTAAGCTGACCTTGCGGGACAATCGTCACAGCCAAATCTGCCGCTGCAAATAAGCGTTTAAACTCCGCAAGTTTGCCTTTATTATTACTGGCAAGCACCCATTGATTGGCGAGCTTTGTTTGCGTTAAATGCTCTTGTAGAGTCAGGTTTGCGCTGCTGGCTTGGGTCATATTTTTTGTCCGTCATTGATTCACTAATACTGCTATATTCTAGGCTAGCATGAGCTAAATTACCAATTAGCATAACGAATCGTTGATTCATAACATTTGGTAACTGATATTTGTCACCACTCTTGCTATAATAGGCGATAAGCTACAGTGAATTATATCTTATAGCTTGTGAACTTTTAATTAATAATTCTTATAAATATTCATCATGGTTTTTGCCCATTGTATATTTATAAGTACATTAATTACTAAGTGATGCGCGCTTAAGATAATTTTAGCATGCAAGCCTTTTAGGTTTACCGCAATATGCTTAGCATATTGAGTAATGACTTTCACTAACAATAAACTAAGCCAATTTAGTCCGATAATTTATAGCGTTGATTTAAGCTATACCTAATACTAATGGCTAAACCAGCAAGGATAAAATAATTATGTCAAATATTACTTTACCAGACTTACCTTATGCAAAAGATGCGCTCGAGCCACATATCAGTGCTGAGACGCTAGAGTACCATCATGACAAGCATCATGCCGCTTATGTAAACAAGCTAAATGAATTGCTACCGGGTTCTGGTCTAGAAGACAAAACATTACCAGAAATCATCAAAGCGACTGCGAAAGATGACAGCAAAAAAACCATGTTTAACCAAGCAGCGCAAGTATGGAACCATACGTTCTATTGGAACTGTATGACGCCTGACAATGGTGGCGGCGAACCTACTGGTGATTTGAAAGCGAAAATCGAAGAAGATTTTGGTAGCTATGACAAATTCCGTGAAGAGTTCAAAAACGCAGCAACTTCACAGTTTGGTTCTGGTTGGGCTTGGCTAGTGGCTGATAAAGTTGGTGGTAAACTATCAATCGCTAAAACTGGTAATGCTGATAACCCATTGGCGCATGACCAAGTCGCTGTATTGACTTGTGACGTATGGGAACATGCTTACTACATCGATTATCGTAACCGTCGTCCTGACTATGTGGATACCTTCCTAGACAAGCTAGTGAACTGGGACTACGCAAACGCAAAATATAAAGGTCAAGATGCTGGTGTTGAAGAGTAATCTTTAACCACTAAGTATTTGATTTACTTTATAAGTAGGAAAAGGACGCTGAGAGGCGTCCTTTTTTTGGTTTTGCTCCTATAAAAACTTAGTCGGACTTTGGTAAAATTTTTCATTTAATTTCTTAATTACAAATTGACCTCGTTCTAATACTGCATTGGATTTATCCAAAGCAAACTTCTCTGCAAAGAATTTAACTTCATCTTGTTTTAGGCGGTCAAGATTTATAATAAGAAATTCTGCTGATACGCTGCGAACAATTGAAGATCGGTCAAACGCTGATCTATTAAGCAATTCGATTAGAGATATATGCACATCAATTTTTCGTTCAGCAATAACAGGTATTAATTTTCTTCTGCCATAAGCTTTATCAATCCACTTCCATTCATAACCACTAATCCATGTCATTCGGGCTTCAAACAAACTACGAAACGCTTTAGCTCTTACGTAAGGCTGGATGGCATTATGAGCAATTTCATTGAGGTAATCATCAAAAATAGGCAGCTGACCAAGTTGGGACAATAAACTAGGAATGGCTCCTGACGCAAATGTGATTAAATTATTTTTCAATGATAAAGTGACATCTTTTCTTAAAGCAGTATTTAAAATGACATTTCTATTTTCTTGTCCTATACGACCCCATGAATTCCAATTTGATAAAATGGTTATCAAAGCTTCTGCAATAATTTTAGAGTCAGTTTTGCGGCTGACTAAGATAAAAGCTTCTTTGGCAGCCACACGAACTTCTGGAACCCAATCATTTAATCTGCGAGCAATTAATATAAGAAAAAAAGCATTAGGGGCGCTCTCTGACAATAATTTTAGACTTTTTTCGCGTTCGTAGCCGTCCCAACTGACCAGTCCTAGCCAAGATGCTTGCTCAATAAATAGTGATTTGATAGCTTTTGACAAGCTTTCCCACTTTGGTTGTGATACTAAGTATTTTGCTACTTCCTCACGTATGAGGCGTTCCCAGTAATCTAAATTAACTAGCTTCAGCTGTGAAGTAACTTCAATCATAGGTGTCATGTCACCTTTTGACTTTAAAACATTATTAATTGCTAAGATAAATTTATCAGTCATTTCTATTGATGGTTGCATGATTTGCTTACTCCAAGCAGCAATGATTTTTCTATTAAAGCACCTCAAACCCAAACTTACTCAACGCTTCCCTTAACATCGCAATATTATAATACGCATGCGCATTGACGGTGTTTTGAAAGAAGATATACAGCGTATCAAAATGCTGACGCTGATTGGCAATCGCTTGTGCCCAGTCCTGCATTTCAGCTTCGGTATAGCGATAATCATGCCGATCGCTAGCGCTCACCGCATCCCACCAGCCCGTATTATTACCATGCATGCGCAGATAGCCAGTGCGCTCGGTAAATATCAGTCGTGACGGCGGTAGGCCGCTGACCTTGGGATAATCGACGCTACACCAAATCAAACCTTGCTCGACAAAGCTATCGACCACTTGCGGCGTATGCCAGCCATTATGTCGAAACTCAATCGCTAGCGGATAGTCTTTAAACCAACTGACCAAATTGGCAAGATAAAGCCGATGCTCACGGGTGCGATCAAAGCCGTGCGGAAATTGCAGCAGTAATGGTGCAAGCGCATCCGCTTCGATAAGGGGCGTGAGCGCAGTGATAAAAGCTTGCGCATGCTCGCTTGTGCCTTTACGCGCATGGGTAAAGTCTTGATGCAGTTTGACTGCGAACTTCAACTCACTATCCGCTTGTACGTAGGCTTTATCAACCATACCAGCAAAGGCTTTTTGCCCGATGGGCGCATAGAAGGTACTGTTAATCTCAACCGCGCCATATTGCTTGGCGTATTCGCGTAAGAAGTCAGTTTTTTTGGTGCCGGTTGGGTACAGCGTACCAAGCAGATCGGTATCGCTATAGCCGCCAGTGCCGAGGTAGATACGCTGAGTAGGGGTACTATCCATGTTGACCACTCTTTATCGTTTTTAATGTTTATTGCTGAGCTTATTTTTTACGTGACCATAGCCATTCGATTAATGCCAATAAGGCGTTAGTGTCTGCACTGTCTTTTTTACCACTCAGCTCACGGCTGCTTAACTCGCGGATAATGGCTGCACGGCCGTCATTAAATAGCGATTGCGCATAGCGGGTCGCTTGCTCGACGCCCATCAGTTTCACATAGGTAGATTTGTCTAACTTTTCATCACTGCCAGCAGGTTTGCCAAGGGTATCGGTGCTGGTGGTCACATCTAAGATATCGTCTTGGACTTGAAAAGCCAGACCAATATGCTGCGCGCACTCTTGTAGGGCAATACGCTGCGGCGCCGTCGCACCTGCACAGATACCGCCCATGAGCATCGCCGCTTCAATCAATGCACCGGTTTTATCACGGTGGATGGCTTCTAAATCATCTTGTGAAATGCCAGTGCTGGCTTCGGCATTGAGGTCGAGCATTTGCCCAGAAACCATGCGTCTGGCGCGCGGCGCAAATATCGCGATAAGCTGGCTTGCGATAGCAGAGTCATACGGCGCAAAAGTTGGCAGCTCTGCGGTCAGTACCTCAAAGGCGAGCGTCTGTAGCACGTCACCGGCGAGCAGGGCGGTCGATTCTGCAAAGACGATATGGGCAGTTGGCTGACCACGGCGCAGCTCATCATCGTCCATACAAGGCAGGTCATCATGCACCAGTGAATAAGTATGCAACAGCTCTACCGCCAATGCTGCACGGCGCGCCATATCGTAATCGGAGTCGTTTTCTAGTAGTGATTCTAAATCGCTATTTTGCTGAATTTGCTTAGCTTCTTTATCAGTGCTTTTATCGACATATTCATCAGCCCTATTAACATTGTCATTCGCATTGCTTTGATGGACACTGTCAAAGGCGCTGGCGACCAATAACGGCCGTACCAATTTACCCTGACCGGTCATCACATAACGGCAGGCATCAAGCAGCGGACTTGGCAGCTCAGCGTAAGCAAACAGCATCTCGATATCTTGCGCCAGTTGCGTGCGCACGGCGCTATGAAATTGTTCAGTATTATTATTAAAGCTCGCAAAAGGCACCGTTGTTGAAACAGTGTTTGAAGCCGTTGTTGAAGACATAGGGCTTGGCATAGAAGTAGAAGCAGGGGAAACAGTCATAATCCAACCATTAATCAGGTGAATAATAAAAATAGCGCTAGTGTAGCATGATAGATTATATTCCTTATGCTACGAGTATTATCAATGACGCATTTTTGGCGGTTTAATGTTAAAAACTGGCGTAAAAAAGCCCGTTGAATAGGCGTAATAATGCAACAAACCCTTGTTACCTATTATTGATTTAACTTGGCAGTTAGATGTGTTTTGATAATAAAGGCTAATTCCTATCTTAAATCTCAGTATACAGGCGGACACCTAAAGCACCTTGGCCGCAAGGTAAAGGGTTGGTGTCGACTTAAGAGTGACTTGCGAGTATGGTATTAGCTTGTGACAGTCGGGGGCATAATCCCCTACACTAATTGGCGTGAAAATGGTCTGGCACTTAGCACATAGGTTTTTAGCCTGAGTTAAGTGACTCATCATCTCAATGTTCAGTCAGTGTTTATAACATCAGTACCGGTAACAAACGTATATAAATGAAGCGCCGTATTCATATTTGCTATTGCCTGATAGCGTTGCAAAAAATGAATACAAACATGAGCGCTGGATAATAAAGACATCTGCACTGCTCATATACTGACTTTTAAAGCAGTATGTTGGCAGTGTTATTACTCGTTTTACTAACAATAACTGACTATGACCTTTAATTTTAAAGCTTTTAATTTTAAAACGTAGCTTTCGTTATATAGCAAGGAGTTTCAAATGGTATACCAAGGAAATCGCATTACGGTGACAATGCTAGAGGATGGCATCGCCAACATGCAATACAACGCCGAAAATGAGAGCGTGAACAAGTTTGATGCTGAAACCAATAAGCAATTTGCTGAAGTTGTGACAGCGCTAGAAAAAGCGGATGACGTTAAAGGCTTAATCGTCACCTCAAGTAAAGGCGTGTTTATCGCTGGTGCGGACATCACAGAATTCGTCGGTTCATTTAAGAATCCAGAAAACGAAATTAAAGATTGGGTCGTTAATATCAATGACGCTTTCAACCGTTTTGAAGACCTGCCATTTCCAAAAGTAGCGGCCATCAATGGCGCCGCGCTTGGCGGTGGTTGTGAGATGACCTTGGTTTGTGAATACCGTGTCATGAGCGACAAAGCCATTATCGGTCTACCAGAAACCCAATTGGGCATCTTCCCAGGCTTTGGTGGTACGGTGCGTAGTACGCGTGTGATCGGTATCGACAATGCGCTTGAATTGATCGCCACTGGTACGCCAAAAAAACCACTTGATGCGTTAAAACTTGGCCTAGTGGATGCGACCGTTCCTGCAGATGATTTGCAAGATGCAGCCATTGACCTAGTCAAAAAATGTATCTCAGGTGAGCTTGATTGGCAAGCAAAGCGTGAAGAAAAGCTGAATCCTGTAAAGCTAAACCAGCTTGAGCAAGCGATGGCGTTTAACAGTGCCAAAGGTATGATCTTTGCTAAAGCCAATCCTAAGCAGTACCCAGCGCCAGCAATCGCTATCGAAACCATTGAAAAACACGTTAATTTGCCACGTGATAAAGCAATCGAAGTCGAAGCGGCTGGTTTTGCCAAAGCGGCGAAAACTCCACAAGCAGAAAGCTTGGTCGGTCTATTCTTAAACGATCAATTGGTGAAAAAACTTGCCAAGCAGCACAGCAAAAAAGCACATGAAATTACTGAAGCGGCCGTACTTGGCGCCGGTATCATGGGCGGCGGTATCGCCTATCAGGCAGCCAGCAAAGGCTTGCCAATCATCATGAAAGATATCAAGTCTGAGCAATTAGACCTTGGTATGGGCGAAGCCAGCAAGCTACTTGGCAAAATGGTCGAACGCAAAAAGATGACCCCAGCAAAAATGGGCGAAACGCTAAGCCGTATCCGTCCGACTTTAAACTATGGTGATTTTGCAGAGACTGACATCGTTATCGAAGCCGTGGTAGAAAATCCAAACGTCAAGCGTGCGGTACTCAAAGAAGTTGAAGGTCTGGTAAAAGACGATTGTATCTTAGCGTCAAACACCTCGACGATTTCTATTACTTATCTGGCTGAAGCACTTGCGCGTCCAGAAAACTTCGTTGGCATGCATTTCTTTAACCCAGTACATCGTATGCCACTCGTTGAAGTTATCCGCGGTAAGAAATCATCTGAAGAAGCGATTGCAACCACCGTTGCATTAGCATCTAAAATGGGCAAAGTGCCAGTTGTGGTCAATGACTGCCCAGGATTCTTAGTAAACCGTGTGTTGTTCCCATACTTTGGTGCCTTTGATTTGCTGCTTAAGCAAGGTGCGGATTTTGCTCATGTCGATAAAGTCATGGAAAAATTCGGCTGGCCAATGGGTCCTGCTTATCTAATCGACGTGGTTGGTTTAGATACGGGCGTACACGGCGCAGAAGTGATGGCAGAAGGTTTCCCTGATCGCATGAAGCCTGATTATAAAGGTGCTATCGAGCATCTATATGAAAACAATCGTTTAGGTCAGAAAAACGGTGTTGGTTTCTATAAATATGAGACTGATAAGCGCGGTAAGCCAAAGAAAGTGGCTGACGAAGCGACTTATGAGCTATTAAAAGCGACAACAGATAGCGACAAGCAAACCTTTGATGATCAAACCATCATCGACCGCACCATGCTCGCGTTCTGTAATGAAACCGTACGTTGCCTAGAAGACAACATCGTCAGCACGCCATCTGAAGCCGATATGGCGATGATTATGGGCGTTGGTTTCCCGCCATTCCGCGGTGGCCCTTGCCGTTATATCGACCAAATGGGTCTAGATAACTACTTGGCGCTATGCGAAAAATACGCGCACCTTGGCAAAGCCTATGAAGCGCCGCAAAAGATTCGCGATATGGCAGCCGCAGGCGAGACTTTTTACGCCACCGCGTAATGGTCGGTCATTACTAGGATGAAGTGCCGTACCCACGCTCGATAAGGTTGTTGATGATTTATTTATTATGAATAATCTTTTACATAAAATATGACGAGCATTGTGGTACTGCCACTGACAATAAAAATTGAAAAGGAAGATAGTATGACAACTTTAAGTCCAAAAGACGTGGTCATCGTAGATGGCGTACGCTCAGCAATGGGTAAATCTAAAAACGGTATGTTCCGCCACGTGCGCGCTGATAGCATTTCTGCTGAATTGGTTCGTGCCTTGGTTGAGCGTAACGACTTTGACCCACGCGACGTTGAAGACATCATTTGGGGCTGTGTGAACCAAACTTTAGAGCAAGGTTTAAACATCGGTCGTAATATCGGCTTGCTAGCTGGTATTCCAAAGACTGCTGGCGGCCAAACGGTGAACCGTCTATGCGGCTCATCTATGCAGGCGCTACACACAGCTGCTGCGCAAATTATGACCAACCAAGGTGAGGTTTTCATCATCGGTGGTGTTGAGCATATGGGTCACGTTGGTATGATGCATGGCGTTGACTTAAACCCTGAAGCTTCAAAACATTATGCAAAAGCCTCAAACATGATGGGCTTGACTGCTGAAATGCTGGGTCGTATGAACAACATCACTCGCGAAGAGCAAGATGCCTTTGGTCTTGAGTCGCACCGCCGTGCATGGGCTGCCACCACTGAAGGTCGTTTTGACAATGAAATAATCGGTATTGAAGGGCATGATGCCGCCGGTCGTTTGCAACTATGTACTGTCGATGAGGTGATTCGTCCAGACGCGACGATGGATCAAATGCAAAAGCTACGTCCAGCCTTTGATCCAAAAGGCGGTACAGTCACTGCAGCAACTTCATCAGCTCTATCTGACGGTGCGTCAGCGATGCTCGTCATGAGCGCGCAAAAAGCCAAAGATTTGGGTCTAAAACCTCGTGCGCGTATTCGTAGTATGGCAGTTGCTGGTTGTGATGCGGCTATCATGGGTTATGGTCCAGTTCCTGCGACCCAAAAAGCCCTAAAACGCGCTGGCATGAGCATCGATGATATGCAAACCATCGAGCTTAACGAAGCGTTTGCAGCTCAAGCACTATCGGTACTGAAAGCCTTGAACTTGACCGACAAGCAAGACATCATCAACGTCAATGGTGGCGCGATTGCCCTAGGTCATCCGCTTGGCTGTTCAGGCGCGCGGATCACGGTTACTTTGCTAAACGCCATGGAGCAAATGGATACAGAGATTGGCCTTGCCACTATGTGTATCGGCCTAGGTCAAGGTATCGCCACTGTGATTGAGCGTGTTTAAGCGTTTTAATAAATCTTTTTAGTTTTATATCTTTAACAAAAACCCCTAGTCATGATAACTAGGGGTTTTTACGTTGGTCAATTAAAAACTGGTTTTATAATATCCTGTTCATAATTGTTAATAAGATTTATCTTCATTGACCCGCTTAGCAAACTATGACTAAATAGGAATAAGAAGAATAACGAAAACACCCATGATAAATCTAACATAGCCTTTAATAATAAGGTCAGTCGTACAAGGAGTGTACTATGTCTACCATGATTACCGATCGCACTTATCGTATCGCCCGCGAAAATACCCAAGCGATGATTATCGATATCCAAGAACGCTTGACGCCACACATCTATGACCACGAAAGTATCATTAAAAAAACAGTCACTCTGATTAAGGGTTTGCAAGCGCTCGATATTCCTATCATGCTCAATGAGCAGTATAAAAAAGGACTTGGCGATACGTTGCCTGAAATACGCGATATACTAGAAGGTGACAATGCCAAAAGTTTTGAGAAAGTGACGTTTAGCGCCTGCGATAACGATGATTCGTGGCATTATTTGGCCCAGCAAAATCGTAGTATCGTTTTATTGTTTGGGGTAGAGGCGCATGTCTGCGTGATGCAAACGGCGCTTGATTTACTCGATAATGGCATGCAGCCCGTTATCATTGGTGATGCGGTCGGCTCACGCTTTCCTTATGATAAAAAGCAAGCGATTCGCCGTATTCGCCGCGCTGGTGGTGTGATTAGCACGGTAGAATCCATTCTGTTTGAATTATGCCGCAGCAGTAAAGACCCAGCGTTTAAAACCATTAGCAATTTGATTAAGTAGCCTAATTAAGCCTCATGCTTAAGCAAGTTTAATTATTAAAAATAGTTTCTTAATAACTCTTAAAAATAAAATAGCGCCAATACTATCGGCGCTATTTTTTTATCGAAAAATTATATCGAAGCAGATTGTTTATGGTTTTTATAACGGCTATAAATGCCGCGGTGCTTAAATATTTACTATAATATCTGCCTTTGCGTGAAAAGACAGCGCTCAAATTTATCAGTTATTTAGAGAGAATCATGACGTTACCCTATTCTAATGGTGTCAACCATACACCGTCGACCGACCCTGCGACTGCTGCAAATATTGATATTGACGATGTAACGCATTTTTTATTAGAGTTGGATGCGCTAAAACGCGTCAATCGGCGCAGTTATGTGACGAAAACAAATCGGTTGGAGAATTCTGCCGAGCACTCTTGGCATTTGGCGATGGCTTGTTGGTCAATTGCTGAACAGTTTGAGATTGATGTTAATCATGAAAAATTGCTGAAAATGGCATTAATACATGACTTGGGTGAAGTTGATGCCGGTGATACATTTTTATTTGCCAATAGTAGAGCTGACGCTCACGCTGGAGAGCGCGAGGGCATCGCTCGATTGCAAGCCGAGCGTGGCAATGGTATCAAAAACTTAAGTGAGATTTGGGAAGCGCAAGAAACGGGCAGGAGCAAAGAGGCTGAGCTGCTGAGAGTGGTTGATCGAATTTTGCCATTTTTGTTAAATTTAAATACGGGCGGGAAAACATGGAGTGATCATGAGGTGACACGTTCGCAAGTGACTGGCGTCCTAAGGTTTATTAAAGACAGCTTTCCGAGTATTCATCAATGGCTATTGAAACAGGTTGAGTATGCGACCGAGCAAGGCTGGCTGATTGATAGATAAGTGGTTAAAAGGTTTTTTTGCCTGTCAGCTGTTTACAAATCACCCATTATCTTCCTGCACTAAAGCCTTTATATTGGGGACAATCACGCAAAGAGACGGTCACCTGAAAAGAGCTGGTACTTATATAACATTCGCGAAATCACTGGTCTTTATTGGCCTAC
>NZ_PJBX01000127.1:0-39290 GCF_002836335.1 Psychrobacter sp. Sarcosine-02u-2
GTAATAATAATCTAGATGTTAATGGTTATCAATAACGCTTAGGTATTTTTAATTCATATTATCGATTACTAATTCTATCGCCTTGCTTGACTCGCAATACTTATTGATTAAACTTTTGCTATTTTTATCTCTATTCTCCGCTACCTTATATTTTCAAATGCCATTTACTTGACGGTTATATGAATGAACCTTATGTGATTTTTTGGCTTGGATGACCCTTTATGGCTGAAACGCTTACTCGTTACGACATCGATAAAACCCCATTAGCCTTTGCTGATAAAGCCATGTTTATTCATCATCTTAATGAAGAGTATCAAGATGAACTTGCGATGTTTATCAATGCCTTTACCCCTGCTTCAGTCGGCGAGTACGATATAGTATCGATAAAAGAGCTGTATCCCGACGGCCTTTTGCTAGATGTTATGACGATGAATCGGTATCAAAATAACTCTAATACGTTAAAAGATAGCAGTTCTACTAATAACAGCCTCGCTGAAAACATTTCTAGTATTAATCATCAATACTTTATCAACTTTTTTGTGCCTATTAGCGACGCTGAGACACTACATGAACAATATATAGCGTTATTGCAGTCATCCGCTACTAAACTTGGTAAGCGTACAATCAAACTTCAAGAACAATACTTTAGCGTGATTGATGGTTATTATGTCAGTTCTAATATGTATCGACTGGTGGTCACAGCACCCGATAATATCCCACTCAATCATCCCGGCTACGCGTATTTATTTGAGTTAAATGCTGAAGTTTTATCTACCATAAATGGTGAGTCAGAAAATAACGATAAACCTTTACAGCGCTACTACACCCTGCGAAAAGCATGGCGAGATCCAATCCGCTCGTCTGTTCAAGCTTGGATAGATGTTTATATCCATGGCAACACGCCAGGTGGCAATTGGGCACGCTCTCTCGTCTGCGGCATGCCAATAAAAACGGTGCGCGATTATCCAGAAAAAATAGAACACCTCAGTGAGGGACAATGCTTATTAATTTGCGATGAAACCTCTCTACCTACCGTCGCCAATCTATTAGAAAACTGGCAAAATCCGTTGCCGCCCCTTGTCATTACTATCACCGAAGATCCAGAAGACATCAGTTATTTACACACTCTCAATCTCTGTCAGCACTTAGGTCATGATGAGCGTTTTCTACAAGAGAATCTACTTCATATCATTAAGACACCAACAACCGAAATTCCTGAACAAATCATGAGCTTATTACATGCAAAATCAATAACATTGCCTCTTAAGATTGGCAAGGTATGGGGCGCGCTTGAAGCGGCAGACATCAAGTCATTAAGACAACAATTAAAGGTAACTCTTGGTTTATCTCGTCAAGATATGGTCATAAAAGTCTATTGGCGCGCTCAATAACTGCTTCAATTCTATAAATAAAATGAAAATCATTTGCATTAACCAGCTACTTTTCTTTAAAATGCCCCATTTACTTTCGACTGCTCACTATGATGCACATCAATAATTTAAGCCTAATTCGTCAAAAAAAAGTTTTGCTTCACCCGACTTCTTTTATCATCGAACCAAATAAACTGTATGCCCTCATTGGGCATAATGGTTCTGGTAAATCTAGCCTTATAAAAGCCATGGCAGGAGAGATGACACCTACGCAAGGTGGCATTGAAATAGAAAATACAGATTTGCGAAGTTTTTCTGCTAAAAGACTGGCGACGCATCTTGCCTATTTACCGCAAAATCTACCTGATGCGGGTGCTTTTACGGTCTATGAGCTTGTGATGTTAGGCAGATACCCTCATCAAAAGTGGCTGCAAAAACCGACTGCTGATGATCATCAACAAGTAGAAAAAGCCATCGCCCTCACTCAAGTTGACGCCTTTAGAAACCGCCAAGTATCAACGTTGTCAGGTGGTGAGCGAGCGCGCGTCTGGTTGGCGATGTGCCTTGCCCAACAGACAAAGTATCTGCTATTGGATGAGCCATTAGCGGCGCTGGATGTGGTCTATCAAATAGAAGTGTTAAAACTGATTCGTCAATTGGTCGACGAGCAAGGCTTAGGTGTTGTCATTATCCTGCACGACCTAAATTTAGCGGCAAGGTTTTGTGATGAATTTATCGCCCTAAAACAAGGCAAGCTTTGCCATATGAGTGATGTCAAACACACCATGGAAAAGGATGTACTGCGCTCGATATTTGGTGTCGATTTTACATTGTTAACTCATCCTACCACTACTCATAAAGTCGCGGTTATATGAAAGCGCTCATCTTTTCGTTCGGGCTATGTCTGGCATTATGCTCAAGTTTATTGTTAAGCAGTTGCCAGTCGTCTGACGCTACATCACAAGCGCCACAAGTAATGTCACCTAAAGACAATCAAAAAATACCTAAAGTCATGACGCCTGATTGGGGTATTGCGGCGACGCTGACGGCCATGGGATACCCACCAGTTGCTATGGGCGACAAACCTTTCTATAGAGAATGGGTTGGTAAGCCTCTTATACCTGATACGACTCTCGACGTGGGAACACGCTACCAACCCAATCCTGAAATGCTCTCACAGCTAGACTTGGATTTGGTCATAGACAACGATTTTTATGCGCACTTGCGTCCTATGTACGGCGATTTGCCTATCCACTCTATTGAATTGACCAGTCCCAACCAAATCGCAAAGTGGGAAGACTTTATAGAACCGACGTTAGAATTGGGCCGATCTATCAATAAACCGCAAGCCGCACAAGATTATCTAGACACCAGTAAGAAACAAATCATACAAGCAGGACAGACTTTTCATGCGCGTTATCCTCATATCAAAAAATTGGCTGTCGTGCAATTTGCCGATACCAATAATTTGCGTATGTTTTCGTATAATAGCTTGTTTCAACCTGCTTTAGACACGATGGAATTACAGCTAGTGGCGTTGGCAGATGGCAATCAATGGGGGTTTACGCCCATTATGCTAGGAGATTTAGCGCAGCTTGATGACGATACCTGCCTTGTGGTCGTTGAACCTCTTAGTGACCTTCTCAAACTTGAATTAGAAGACAGCTTAGTGTGGCAGCGCTTGGGTTATTCCTTTAATCAAGCGCATGCATCTAGCAAAAAAGGCCGCTGTATCACCTTACTGCCTGCGACATGGAACAACAGTGGCGTGGCTTCTATGAATGTTTTGGCTGAGCGCTTAACGAATGTCACTTTTGTAGGCCATACCGATTTATGATGAATAAAAATAATTTTTTGTCTGCTAACCGTATTTATATGATGGTCGTTTTCTTAATGCTGCTAGCAGTAGTCAGCAGTTATGCAGTCGTACATCAACTATGGCCTCTCGCTTTTTTAGAAATATTCATACCCTCATTTGAGCTATCGCTTTCGGACATGAGTATCCAGCTACAAATCCTACCGACCATGTTGGTAGCATTGACCGCTGGTGGCCTTTTAGGATTGGTCAGTGTGTTATTACAACAGCTGGTGAAAAATACACTGGCCTCAGACACGACATTGGCAGTCGGTAGCGGTGCAAACATGGCGCTGCTCATTGTCACGTTATTCCTGCCTAGTCTGGCGTTAGGGGGAAGTTTTTGGGTCGCCTTTGTTGGCGCACTTGGCAGTATGGCGATTGTATTTCTTCTAGCTGCGCCTAGCCGAATGAATCCTTTGGTATTGGTGCTTGGCGGACTGGTGACCAATATTTTATTGGGCGCTATTACTGCTTTATTATTGATTTATTATGCTGAAGAAACCTTAAACGTTATGGTCTGGGCGGCGGGCAGTCTCACGCAGAATAACTGGCAAGTATCTGCCGTATTAAGCACCGCTAGTATGGTCGCCTTTATTAGCTTAATGCCTTTATTAAAACCATTAGAAATAATGAGCTTAGATGATAGGCAAGCCAAAAGTTTGGGTGTTCCTATCAATCTCATTCGTGGATTGGTGGTAGGATTGGTGGCCCTACTGACCGCCCTTGTCGTCAGTCGCGTGGGCCCTATTGGTTTTATTGGTTTGGGAGCTGCCACACTGGTTAATGTGTTTTCGGTACGGCGTATTGGTTACCGCCTGCTTTTGGGTTATGTGTTTGGGGCGCTATTATTATGGATCACCAGTAATGCCACGACGCTATTACAACATTATTTAAGCCTAAATATTCCTGCTGATGCAATGACGGCCATACTTGGTGCGCCATTGGTGATATGGTTAATCGTGAGCCAAAGTCGTCAACATACCGATGAGGTTATTCCAGCCTTGGTTTCAGAACGCCGTGACACTCATTTAATAGGTTGGGGAGTCGCCTTAATACTGTTGATCATAGGCGTGCTTATCTTTACGGCGACTTCAAATGGCTGGCAGCTTAGTACGCTAAGACATTTGATTATTGACTTTAGATTGCCTCGCACGTTAAGCGCAGCCGCCACTGGCATAATGCTAGCCACTGCTGGCGTGCTGCTACAAACCTTGACACGTAACCCGATGGCCAGCCCTGAAGTACTCGGTATCAGCTCAGGCTCGGCGATAGGTGTGGTACTGGCCTTTGTTTTCCTACCCAGTTTTGGCTACACAGGCATTATATTATCAGGATTATTGGGCGCTTTTATTGTCCTTAGCTTGATCTTATGGCTTGCCCGTCGAATCAATCCAGCTTATTTATTATTAGTTGGTGTGGCCATTGCCGCATTGATGGGCGGTTTATTAAGCCTGGTAAAAATATCTGGCGATCAGCGGCTACAAGCGATGTTAAGTTGGCTATCAGGTTCAACATATCTTGCCAGTCCAGAAACGGCATGGATTTTAGTAGGGTTGGCTTTTATACTTTTCCTATTAAGCTTTATGGTCATAAAACCATTAGAAATATTGAGCCTAGGTAGCGGGATTGCCCGTGAGCTTGGGGTATCTTTGAGGTTGTATCAAACCTTGATACTCATTCTTGTAGCATTACTGAGTACGATATCAACATTGGCAGTGGGTCCGCTCAGTTTTGTGGGTCTGATGATTCCTCACCTTGCCAGCACATTAGGCGCGGTGAAGCTCAAACGTCAAATTCAACTGTCCGCTATCTTAGGCGCGGGCTTAATGGTCATAGCAGACTGGGTTGGACGCTATCTTATATTCCCCTATGAGATACCTGCTGGCACCATCGCTGCCATTATTGGCGGCGCTTATTTTCTATATTTGATGCGGCGTATTAGAGCGTAACCTATATGGTTAATACTTCAATAACGACATGACAACATTATCGCTATTTAGGGCTTTAAAAATTTTTAAAATTAATAACGCGCCACTATTGTAATGAAAATGCTTATCATTATAATAGTGATTTAACTTACATATTGGTAACATTCATGCAATTGTCTCGCCTATATTCTGCTCTACTTTGCCTCAAAGCAACTAACAGAGCGCGTCACCCATTTTCAGTAAAATCACTGTCTATCTTTCATCTTTCTACTTCAGTCGTTTTACTTGCTGCAAGCCAAGCAGCGTGGGCACAAACCGATATAAATAACAACAGTCAATCAGATGTACCAAGTGTGGTACTTGATACGATTGTAGTGACCAGTAGTGCGGATGCGTCAGCGGATGGATTGCCAGATGCTTACGAAGGTGGCCAAGTGGCGACCGGAAGCCGCGTAGGAATTTTAGGCAATCAAGACATCATGGATACGCCATTTTCTACTACCTCATATACCAACGAATACATTGCCAACCAACAAGCACAAAGCGTGGGCGACCTGCTCAAAAAAGACCCAACGGTACGCGTGGCCAGAGGTTTTGGTAACTTTCAAGAAGCTTACTTTATGCGCGGTTTCATCACCACATCAGATGATACGATGTTTAATGGCCTATATGGTATTTTGCCCCGACAGTATATCGCCACCGAATTATTTGAGCGTGTTGAAGTCCAACGCGGCGCTTCTGCCATGCTAAACGGTGCAGCGCCTAGTGGCGGCAATGCTGGTGGTACGATTAACCTATTACCAAAACGTGCTAGTAATGATCCGCTACGCCAATTAACGCTTGGTTATGGTCAAGGTGACCAAGGTAAAGTTGCCGTCGACGTGAGTGACCGTTTTGGTACTGAGGAGGCATTTGGCGTGCGCTTTAATGCCGCTTATCAAGATGGCGATAGTGCCATCGATGATGAATCTTCAACATTGGGATTGGCAGCGCTTGGGCTAGATTATAAAGGCGAGCAATACCGATTATCAGCAGATTTAGGCTGGCAAGATAACAAACTCAAAGAGACTCGCCCTAGTGTCAATCTCGGCGGTGTTTCTCGTGTACCAAAAGCGCCAGACGGCTCAAAAAATTGGGCGCAGCCTTGGACCTACTCAGATGAAAAAGATATCTTTGGTACCATTCGAGGAGAATATGACTTTAATGATAATCTCACCGCTTATGGTGCTTACGGCATACGAAGTGGCGAGGAAGAAAACTCACTAGCCACCTTAACCGTCAACAGTGCTGATGGTGCGGGCACGATTTATCGTTTTGATAACTCTAGAGAAGATTTGGTACAAAGTGCCGAGCTTGGTCTACGTGGTAAATTACAAACTGGTGAAGTGGCTCATAACTTAGTGTTGGCCGCAAACCTCTATGATCAAGAAGAAAAAGGCGCATTCGCATATGATTTTGGCAATCAGCTAGCGACCAATTTTTACCGCCCTACCGACTACACGGAAGTCCCTTTTACAAGTACAACTACGTTTGGCGGCAACTTAGACGATCCAAAATTAACCAATGAAAAGCAACTCCAAAGCTTTGCGCTAGCAGACACCATATCGCTGTTCGATGACAAACTGAAAACCACCTTGGGTGTACGTCATCAAAATATAAAAACCACCAGCTATGATGCCAACACGCAGGCAGAAACGGCTCATTACGATAAGAGTGAGTGGACTCCAAGTATCGGTATTGTCTATCAACCGAACATGGACTGGTCATTCTACGGTAACTATATTGAAAGCTTAGCACCAGGAAAAACAGCCCCGCAGACAAATAACAATGCTCCCGTTACTAATGCGGGTCAAGCTTTGGACCCTTACGTGAGCGAACAAACTGAAATTGGCGTGAAGTATGACAACGGGCTTATTGGCAGTAGTTTGGCAATATATCGCACTGATGCCGCACGTGATTATATCGATGCTTCAAACACCCTTATATCTGCTGGTAAAAACCGTCACCAAGGCGTAGAACTGTCCGTATTTGGTAGCCCTAGCGAAAATATGCGCCTAAATGCGGGCGTCAGTTATTTAAGTGCCAAACAAAAAGACACCGGTGATGCGGCGTTAGAGGGTAATAAAGTCATTGGTCTTCCTACCTTACAGAGCAATGTTAATCTAGAATATGATGTTGCGGCACTCGAAGGACTAACCTTAACAGGTGATATCATTCATACGGGCCCACGCTATGCCGATAATGCCAACACTTTAAAAGTTGACGGTTATACGACGTTAGATCTTGGTGCTCGCTATAAGACCGTGCTAGCAGGTCAAGATGTCACCTTAAAAGGCATGGTAACCAATGTCACGGGCGAAGATTATTGGCAGTCAGTCGGTGGTTATACAGATGCTGGTTATTTAAATGCGGGCGAACCCACTGCGTTAAAAGTTTCAGCGACGTTTGACTTTTAAATTTGAATGCTAAGCTTCGCCAATGAAACGACTATACTGATTAAATTGTCGTTATAGAATCATTATCCGGTTTGAATAAAAGGGATTAGGCGCCACCTACTCCCTTTTGTGCTATCTAAAAATATGCAAAATTCATTTTATTATTGAGTCCTTATGTCCTCTCGCGCTACAGCCTCTCTATATCATATGATCTGGTCGCATTATCGCCTGCCTTTTCTCAAAGTTATCTTATTAAATTTAGTCAATGCGGCGGTCAGTGTGGGTATTATTGCTTATATTAATCACACGTTTATCAGTCAGTCTGTTTTTAATATCTTGTCATGGCAAAGTTTAGGCTATTTTTCAGCGTTAGTCGTTCTCCTATTAGTCACGACTTTTTTATCACAATATGCCCTAACCCGCTTGGGTCATAGATTTGTGTATGAGCTCAGAACCAAGCTGGTAAAACAAATTATCGATACCAACGTTCCGCAGATTGACAAGTTAGGGAACGCCCAACTACTCGCCAGCTTATCTACCGATATCCAATCGATTACCGTCGCTTTTGTCCGTATGCCAGAGTTGGTTCAAGGGGTAATTTTATCTAGCGGAGTCGCCTTATATTTGGGTTGGTTGTCATTGCCATTATTGCTGATCATCATGGTTTGGATTGTGATGACGATTTGGATAAGCACCATTTTGGTGAAGCACGTTTATAGGCATTTAACAGAATTAAGGGAGATTAATGATCTTTTGTATCAAGATTATCAATCTATTATCGAAGGGCGAAAAGAGCTTGCACTTAATCAGCACCGCGCGCAAAAGCTGTATACCAATGATTTTTTAAGTCACGCCCAGTCTTATAAAGAGCGCGTTATTAAAGCAGATACCTTTCACTTATCAGCAGTGAATTGGTCGAACATTATGATGTTTGCAGCGATTGGTGTCGTCTTTGCGGTCTCAAACTATCTTAATATTCCCATGAGCGTTGCCACCACTTTTTCTTTAACCATTCTATTTATGCAATCGCCGCTGCTACAAGCCGTTGGCGCTTATCCAACTTTACAAACGGCGCAAGTCGCGTTAGATAAAATACAGACGTTGGCGCTTGCTGATTATCAACCAGCGTTTTTAACCAATATAGCAGCAAATGACTGGCAGACCATCTCACTAAACAATGTGAGCTATCGCTATCAAGGTATAAACCACCATACACAAGAAGGTGTACCTGAAAATGAGTCGCTTACTAATGACATTTTAAAAAATGTCAATCTCACCTTGAGGCGCGGCGAAGTGGTATTTTTGATAGGCTCTAATGGCAGCGGTAAATCTACCCTTGCAAAAATCATTACTGGTATTTTTACGCCTACGATAGGCGCTGTAAAAGTAGACCAGCAGACGATTGATTCGGAAAACAATACCAATTATAGGCAGCTATTTTCTGCTATTTTTAGCGATCAACATCTTTTTAAACAACTGATTGGCAGCCAAGACAATGACCCTGATAGGTCTTTAGTGACCGAGTGGCTGCATAAATTAAACCTGCAAGATAAAGTGACGGTAACTGACCATCGATTGTCTACCGACAAGCTGTCACAAGGACAACGCAAACGCTTGGCCATGCTGCTCGCTGTCGCCGAACAAAAAGACTTTCTGCTGCTCGATGAATGGGCCGCCGACCAAGACCCTGCTTTTCGCCGAGTATTTTATCAAGCGCTGATTCCTGAATTAAGAGCCATGGGCAAAACACTGTTTATTATCAGTCATGACGACGGTTATTTTGAGCATGCTGACCGCTTGCTGATGATGAAAGAAGGAAGGCTGACTGAGTTAAATGCAGAAGAACGCCAACGTGCCAGTGCGGACGCCATTGCTATGTTAGAGTAATTGCTTAGCTAGAATAACTGCTAATAAGTCGTACTATTAAAATGTTTAATATCAAAGCATACTGCAAGCGGGAGAATTTTTTTTTGAATTTGGCGCTTTTATATAAACTGACTATTCCAGTTTTTCATAAACAACCATGCTCAAATATACAACTCCTGCTGCTACGATTAAGCTGGCAAACCAGACAACGATAAAATAACCAGTATGAGGTGCAAAAAAAGGGAAAATGAAACCTATCAATAGCAGTAGCAATCCCAGCCATCGTAACCTTTGCTGTTTAGTGATATATCGTTTCTGCTCATCATGATGAGATAGCAGGTTTGACCTTACGGCGACTAAGAGTGGCCGTTTGAGATGAAACTTATTCCTATATCTTTTACTGGTCATCATTAATGCCATCATACCTAGCAGATTAAATGCCAATAGCAATCCAGATAACAGCGCGTTAGACATACTATACATTTTCCATCTGAAGCTTTGAACGACTAGGCGACTTTATTTTTTGCTGGTGAGATGCTTTCTTAAAACTGACCATATAAGTAATATAAGCAAACAGCAGCGCTAGAATAAAAAACATAACGTCGAAGCTGATGAATAGTACATCGGCGCTCAAAATGCTGTGAAGCAATCCACGCTCGGTAGTTAGGCTGTTGAGTAGCGGTGTGAATAAAAGCAATAGAGTAATTAATGATAGTAATAGACGCCACGCCTGACGACTAGACAGTAATAACGTCAGCAAGAAACCAAGCGCCCAGATGATAAAAAACCCATCTACCTCCCACTTGCCTCGCCCTGTTAACTCTAACGGCAATAAACGATTGAGCCATAAAAAACCTATCATTGCTAAAGGCAATCCCGCCAGTGTCGCAATATTGAGCTTTTCTACTAACCAAAATCCCCAATCAGGCTTATCTATAGTGAATAATTGGCGGCGACGTTTAACTGTCCAAAGCACTAAGCCTGTTGCAATCATACCGCAGCCCGCTGTGCCACATAAAAAGTACAACCAACGCAGCCAATTATCAGCAAAGCGCCCTGCATGCAAACCTATCATGACCGCTTGTGTTTGCACAGCGTGCGGCGGCGGTCGACTGTCTTTGAGTATTTTTCCTGTTCGTCCATCATAAATACGAAACACCCCTAGCGTCGATAATTGATGCTCAGCTTTACCGTCGATAATAATCATACTTTGGTCAGTATTGGGATGATTAATACTGACACTGGTCACGGTATAATTGGGGTTACGTTTTTGCCAATCAGATTGTGTCGTGGCAAGCAATGGAGCAATACTGGCCATAGGGGCAGCCTGTAACTCGGTTGCATCCGCTGCCCGATAAGAGTAAATTTCCTTAAAAAACTGCTCATTATCTACCCCAGATACCATGCCTGCCCACGGCATATATAAGGTTATTAAGGTAATGATGCCGGTAAAGGTAATCATCAAATGGAACGGTATTGGCAGCACAGAAAAAGCATTGTGCGCATCAAGCCACGAGCGTTGCCCCTTGCCCCAACGAAAGGTAAAAAAATCCGTAAATATCTTTTTGTGGACAATAACGCCTGTGATAATAGCAATCAACATCATCATAGAAGCTATACCGACGATAATTCTGGCCCATATCACACTCATATAATGCAAATCAAAATGCATACGATAAAAGAAGTGACCGCCTACGGTATCTCTTGGCGTATATGCCATTTGGGTTTGCGTATCAAAATGATATTTTAGCCTTTTGTCATCTGTAGTCACATTGATATGCAGACGTTGAGCAATATTATCGCTATCAATATCTTTAGCAATAAACCAGTTTTTGGCATGGGCTTGGGTTTGCTGTAAGTGAGCGATTGCCCTACCAAAACCATCTGACTTATCTTTTAGATTCGTCACATTTCGGTTGTGCGTAAATGTTGAAGACGTTAATGGCGTTTGCTGAGAGCGTGCCGGAATTTCAGGTTGCATCCATGTTGTCAGCTCATTATTAAAATAACTGACCGTGCCCATCAGAAAAATGGTGAACAGCAACCAACCTAATAACAGGCCAAACCAAGTATGGACGTCAGACAAAATGACTCGATAGCCCTTCACTTTAGTTTTACTTTTTGTCTGAATATTACTCATTGTGGCAGTTTGGGTCTTAGTAGAGTCTGAGGGCATAATAACGGCCTGATGGTAAGAAAAATCTAAATAGCGACATAATCAATCATCCCTAATAGCCCTGCAATACCGACGACCAGCGTCCATACCAGCCATAAACGACGCAAAGAAAATACTAAGACAAGAATGAGCGCGCATACAACAACGCTAGCAATTTGACCCCAATAGATGGCAGAAATCTCATCTATAGGTAAGGCCAAAAACGTCAAACTCGTAAGCACCGCGATGCCATAGCTACCAATAATCGCTAAAAAAATACGACTGAGGACTTTAAACTCAGGTAGATAAAAACCATGACTGCTACGGCGCTTACTCATGTGACTGCCTGCGTATGAAAGTGAAAGGTCATGATCGGCATAAAAGTGAAAAGCGATCGATTAAAAGCGATAGGTTAATCTGCCGACTACATTCAAAGGCTCACCGTAAGTCAATTCACTAAAGGTGCTGCCCGCAAGATACTTTTGATTGAACAAATTATTCACATTAACCTGCGCTTCAAGATTGTCGTTAAAAGTATATCTTGCCATGATATTGGCAAGCGTCACGTCATCTTGACCGTACTTTTCAGATTGTTTCGTCACAGGGTTTTTGACAATACCATAGTATCCATTTGACCAGTCAACGCCGCCGCCAATGGTTAAATTAGGAATGATATGATCAAGATTATAAGTGGCAAACAGATTCAGCGTGGTATCAGCAAAGCCAGTATTGATGGTTTTGCCCTTGTTGTCTTCAGCATTAAAATGCGTATAACCAACACTCGCTTGCAGTTGGTCGCTGATTTGACCAGACACTTGTACTTCTACGCCCTGACTGGTGGCACCTTTTGCTCCGTAGTAGGCTTTCTCCAGATCGGTGCCGGGTATTATTTGACCGCCATCAAGTTGAGCAAGGTTGTCCTGCTCGATTCTAAAAATACTCACTTGGCTTTGTAATGCGCCATTATCTGACTCACTTTTTAGACCGATTTCATAGTTTTTACCTTCGATAGGATCGAGGAATTTACCGTTTATATCACGCTGAGTTTGAGGTTTGAAGATATCACTGTAGCTGGTATAAAGACTGTGATTGTCATTAATCGCATAGGTAATACCTGCGTACGGAGTCCAGATGTGTTTGGCTTCCGTGTTGACGTTACGGCCATACTGCACACCTGAGCGTTCAAAATCAGACACACGCGTGCCTAAAATAACGGCTAAAGGATCCGATAATTTGAGCTGAGTTGCTGCAAAAATAGCTTTTTCTTTGGTTGTGACATCAGAGCTGCGATTGCGCGCTCCCCATTCTGGTTCAGGATAACTGCCATCCCAGTCAGAAAAATCTGGGAGCGGCAATATACCATCAGGCGGTGACTTATAAGTAAAAGTATCAAGATCACTTTTGCTATAAGAGCCGCCTACGATGAGCTTATGCGTCTTTCCCAGCGCATCAAAATTACCGGTTAACTTGCTTTTGACATTGAACTGTTTGCGTTCGGTATCGGCATGAAATGGGTTTAGGTTAAAAATCAGTCCGGTATCAGGATTCACGACTTGGTCGCCATTGGCATACATATAAAGCAACTTTGGACTACTGTCACTCTCGTTATAGCTGGCATTGGTGGTCAAGTTCCAATCGGCATTAAAATCATGATCAATATCTGCAAAGTAATAGGTATTATCAGAATCCCAGTTTGTCCAATCTGCGCTGCCATTTTTACTGGTATCCCAATCCGCTTTTGAGCCATCACTTAGGTAGTTTGGCAAACCGCCCCACATGGTTGATTTTGATTTATTGTGTTGACGGCTAGCACCCACACTGACTGTAGTGCTGTCGCCCAGGTCCGCATCTACTGTGGCATACACTAGACTTTGACCCAGTTCTTGACGGTCGATAAAGGTGTCACCATCTTGATAACTTGCCACCACTCGGCCTCGTACCGCACCGCTTTCGCTTAATGGCTGGCTACGGTCAACACTGAGACCATATTGCCCATAACGATCAACATTGGCGGATAGCTCTGTAGCAGGAACGCTACTATCAGCCCGCTTACGTATCAAATTGACATTGGCAGAAGGGTCTCCTGAGCCACTCATCAAACCAGTCGCGCCGCGTACGATTTCAACATGGTCAAACATCGCGGTATTGGCAGAGTATTCGCCCATGGCAGCTTGCTGGACAAAATCGGTATTTAAGCCGTCAATTTGGAAGCTATTGATAGCAAAGCCTCTTGATGAAAGACCATTACGCGCGCCATCAACGCTACTTACTTGGATAGCAGGCGTGCGTTTAAGCACATCTATTAGGGTGTTTGAGTTTTGATCTTTGATTTGCTGGTTGGTAACCACACTGACCGCTTGCGGGGTTTCTCTGGCCGACAAGCTCATACCCGTGGCGCTACTGGTGACAGGGATTGTATAGCTGTCAGTATTTTCCGTGACTTGTTTATTGGTCTCTGCCATGACCACGATAGTTGGTAGCGTGGTACTTGGTTCTGACCTATTGTCGTCACGATTGATTTCAATGCCGTTGTCATCGTTTGGTTGCTGTGATACTTCAGCATGAATCATAGATGAGCTTACTGCCAACGAAGCAATGGCTGAAAGGTGCATGGTTCGCTTAACAAACCAACTTAAAGGGTTAGGTTTATGCTGTTTTCTACTTTGTGTAATCATAAACATCAATGGTATCTCAATGAAAGTGAGGAGGATTTGAGGGAAGGCAGTTATTCAAAGCAACAATGCTCACGATTACTTGTCAGCTTAATAAAACGCTATAAAAAATGAGCTATTTATTAAAGTATTGGTGATTAAATATATGGTTTGTTACATTATAGTTTGTACATGATAAAGATAATAATAATGATTATCAATACAGTATTGAAATATTTTTGATACAGTGAAGGTCTACATCGTGAGATAGCACTACTTTTTGTTAGCAAACACTATAGATAAAAATAGCACAGCAAAAAAAAGGCCACTTTTAAAAGTGGCCTCAATTAAAGATAAGCACATTATTCGTTAAAAATTAAAGGGTTGCCCTAGATGACCAGTTCATTTCTTGTTTACCCTATTGGGTGGTGTTCTAAAAAGTATGCTAGCGATAAAAATCAATAAGAAACCTATGCTAAGTTTTCTTATTCTACAGCCCTTTCAAGGCTTCAAGAATTGTTCAAACTTTAATCAGCATACTTTTTGATACACCACCCCCTATTGTTTTAGCTGTATTAGCTGTGCTCAAGAAACTGTAGAACCAAACTTAGGTAATTCCAATCGCAATTTTGGTTAGTCTCTACCCTAATGGCAATACCGAGTTTATGCTTCTTCTTGAAGTCCCTAACCTCTTTTATCCTACTTGAAGTCAGTTGCCAATGCTGCGGAGCAATAATTTCACCTTCTATCATCAAAAATTCAGCCAATAGCCCATGTTGTGACGTATTAATACCAAACTTTCAGTAATATCTAGAGGTAATGTGCTTTTTTTTGAGAGATGGGCTTATCGTTATTATTTAAGCGACTGGCGTTTTTATATAACTCTCGTGCATTGAGTAAATAAATACCTAACGCTTACGTTCTATAAAGCACTTTAACCACATGCCAGCCAAATTTGGTTTTCACTAGATGCGGGGTAAAAAGTTCGCCGCTGAAGCAGACTTTATCAAATGCTGGTACCATTTGACCTTGTTTAAACTCACCTAAGCTGCCGCCTTTTTTACCTGATGGGCAGGTTGAGTGTTTCTTAGCCAGCACGTCAAACTGCGTACCTTTTTTAAGTTTGGCCATAATGTCATCAGCCAGTTCTTTGTCTTTTACTAAAATGTGTAAGGCGCTAGCGGTACGAGCCATAATGTAAACCCTTTATAAAATATCGATTATCGCGGCATTATATCACTACTGAGTTTGGTGACTAACCTAACTTAACTTAACTGCTCTACTGCATCAAAAGTCATTACCTACTGGCCTATCGTTTTGAGGACCGCGAAGAACCTCGACCTTTTGAAGGACGCTTACCATGGGCCGCAGGTTTGCCATTGCCGCCAGACTTCTTGTTATCCCCGAAAGGACGCCTGTCTTTACCTTTAGAACCCGCTGGTTTTCTAGCACCATCTTTGGGATGTTTAGCATTTCCCTTTGCTGCGCCTGTTGGTTTTGAAGATTCTTTTGACTTTGACGAAGTATCAGTACGCGGTTTTTTTCGTGGCGCCTTACGAGATTTCTTAGCCGCAGTATTGTCTTCTGAAGAAGAGTCTTCTATAGATTTCAGTAAAACGGCCATCTCTTTTGGGGTTAAATCTCGCCAGTCTCCAACGGGAAGACCCTTAAGACTCACATTCATAATACGTGTGCGCTCAAGCTTCACGACTTCATAGCCAAAATGCTCACACATACGGCGAATTTGACGGTTTAATCCCTGTACTAGCGTAATATTAAACACGGTAGGCGCTACCTTAGTCACCGGGCACTTTTTCGTCATCCTGCCCAAAATAGGTACGCCTCCTGCTAGACCTTCAATAAAACTATCGGTTATCGGCTTATTGACTGTCACCACATAATCTTTCTCGTGGTTATTACCCGCACGCAACACCTTATTAACCAAATCGCCATTGCTCGTTAAAAAGATTAAACCTTGAGAATCTTTGTCCAGACGCCCAATCGGGAAAATGCGATCACTATGTCCAACAAAATCAACGATATTGTTTTTCTCAGAGCTTTCTGTGGTGCTCACAATCCCGACTGGTTTGTTCAATGCAATAAAAATGAAATCGTCTGCTTCTCGTGGCTCAATAAGTTGTCCGTTAACTTTTACCGTATCTCCAGCAACCACTTGCGCACCTACTTGAGCACGTTTGCCATTGACGTACACGTTACCTTGTTCAATAAAACGGTCAGCGTCGCGCCGAGAGCAAATACCGCTTTCGCTAATATATTTATTTAAACGAGTCGAGGAAGTGTTAAACATAAAGTGCCATTTTCACCTAATAAAAAGCTTTTTGTACTAAGAAAAAGACTGAATTGAATGAATAATCAATAACGAGATAGCTGACATTATATAGGAAATTCAGTAGCTATTTTAAGAGAGATGAACCCAAACCTGTTTATCATTACTAAAAACAACTTAGCGACTCATTGAGGCAGTCATATTATATAAGGTACATACTTAAACACATCTGAAATTTAGTATGACCGCGCCCTATCACTTATAAACATAATCCTCTAAAATAGATGCCATTTCTACCAATCAGTTATTCATTACAGGGCAGATTACTGCGCATACTTTATTTCACAGTAAGTATGAATTGCATAGCATTGTTACTTATTACGTATCACTTTAGCAATAACAGACTGCCCGCTTCATCAACGTAAGGCTAATCATAATGACATCAATAATTAGAGTCGCCATCGCCGGTTACGGCAACCTTGGCCGCGGTGCTCAAGCCGCCATTAAGCAAAGCCCAGACATGCAGCTGGTTTGTGTATTCAGCCGCCGCGATCCTGCCTCCGTCACCCTGATTGACGACAGTGTGCCCGTGTACGCGATGGACGATATTGTCCAATATAAAAACGACATAGACGTGCTGATATTGTGTGGCGGCTCTAAGTCAGATCTGCCTGAGCAAGGCCCAGCGCTCGCTGGTTTGTTTAATATCGTCGACAGTTTTGATACTCACGCCAAAATTCCTGAGTACTTTGCCGCGCTTGATACACCTGCCAAAAAAGCCAATAAAGTCGCCATGTTGTCTGTTGGTTGGGATCCCGGTTTATTCTCTATCAACCGCTTATACGGCGAAGCCATTTTACCCGTTGGCGAAACCTACACCTTTTGGGGCAAAGGCTTAAGCCAAGGACATTCAGATGCCGTACGCCGCGTGGATGGTGTTAAGTCAGGCGTGCAATATACCATTCCCTCAGAATCTGCGATGGAAAAAGTACGCAATGGCGAGCAGCCAACGCTAAGCACCCGCGAGAAACATACCCGCGAATGCTATATCGTGCTCGCTGATGGCGCCGATAGCGATAGCGTACGCAACACCATCGTCACCATGCCAGATTACTTTGCCGACTACGATACCACAGTGCACTTTATTGACGAGCAGACGTTTGAGCGTGACCATCAAAAAATGCCGCATGGTGGATTCGTTATTCGCAGTGGTGTGAGCGGCATGGATGATAAGCAGAATAATCAAGTATTAGAGTTTTCATTAAAGCTTGGCAGTAACCCCGAGTTTACCTCAAGCGTACTCGTAGCCTATGCCCGCGCTGCTTATAAAATGAATCAAGCAGGAGAGAGTGGCGCAAAAACCGTCCTCGATGTCGCGCCTAGCTTGTTATCGCCTAAAACGCCTGCCCAGCTGCGTAAAGAGTTGCTGTAAGTACTGGCTATGAATTAGAAATAACAATCTCCACGCTAAAAACAGAAAGCACCAAGCCATGCAAGCTCGGTGCTTTTTTTATGCTTAACTTTCTTTATACTTAGTAACTTAATTAAAAAACACCAATCACAGCAAACCATTTTCCAGAAGTTTAGCGGTATTACTGACTTTAAAGTCATGGTATAAATCATAAAACACAATCGGGTCTTCAACGCCATCAAGCAACCCACGTTTATTGAGCGCGACAAACATCGCTAGCGAATAGGCCGCACAATGGATAGATTTTTTGGGATTAAACTCACGATCGGTAAAGGCCTGATACTGCATAACATCTTCATTTAGCTGAGGATTTTGCTTGAGCGCATTGACATACAGCCAATCATAAAACGCGGTTAATGGCTCAAGACTCCACTCCATGCCAAAATAATCATAGCCAATCAGCTCACCAGAGGTTGTTAAGCGCTCGTCTTTTTTGGCCTGTCTTGGTGCGACGGTCAGTAAGTCAGGATACGGCCCACCGTGCTCGAATACTTTACTGGCTTGCAAAGCATTTTCGACACTATAGGCTTGACCGTCATGCTCATTGGTAATTTTTAAGCTTAATGGACTGAGCGGGAAACTCAATTTATTGCCAGATTTGCTAGACAGCTCTAAGACATGGCTAAAGCCATATTTTTTGCGAATGACTTGATGCATATCATTGATGGATTTTTTCTTTTGTCTACTGGCAAACCCCACATGGCGCTCAAACCTCACCATGTCCGTTTTGACCAAATTGTCACTATTGACTCTAGGCATAAAGACCGGTTGGTGCTCTACCGCGCTTGGCGTTTGTTCCATAGGATTCTGTCTTTGTTGCATCGTGATACGCCTTATATCAATGGTCTGGTATAAATATTTGGTTAAGAGAATTGATACGCTGCTTTATCAATGCTGCTTTAAGCGATTCATTTAATTTTAAGATAGCTATGATACCCCATTAGGGTGCGCATTTCATGGGGCGATATTATTTTTTGCGTAAGGCGTTTTGGTTTTTCAAAAAAAAGCCTTACCTATAAACTAGGCAAGGCCATCACTAGGAGTTTTATTTATAAGAACAACAACCCTAATCCAATCACAACGCCGCTGACAATCAGGACAATGACACAAAAACCCATGATATCCTTGGCCTTGAGTCCAGCGATTGCCAAGGCAGGCAACGCCCAAAACGGTTGAATCATATTTGTCCAAGCGTCACCCCACGCTACCGCCATCGTAACTTTGGCGGGATCACTACCGAGCATCTCCGCCGCCTCTAACATAATTGGCGCTTGCACGGCCCATTGTCCGCCACCTGAGGGAACGAAAAAGTTAACCAGTCCTGCACTTAAAAAAGCAAAAAGCGGAAGCGTATCCACTGTCGAGACGTTGACAAACGCTTCTGACATCACTCCGGCCAAACCAGAAGCCGTCATCATGCCCATAATCCCGGCATAAAACGGGAATTGAACGATAATACCGCCCGCCCCTTTGACCGCTTCTTGTATGGCAGTCAAATACTTACGCGGCGTTCCATGGAATATAATCCCAAGAAATAAAAACATGAAGTTCACCAAGTCGAGCGTTAAAGCAAAGCCGTTCTGCACGAAATAGTAAACGATAAAAGCAATACCCAATAAGCCGATGACCATGGATAAAATCCAACTATTCTCTAAACGCTCCGCTGGGGTCATCGCTGACTTTGCTGGAAGCGCTTCAACGATAGGATCTACGAGAAGTTTTGGATCTACCGTAATCGTATCTTCTTTTTTCGGCATCATCAGACGATTTAATAACGGCACGATAATGACCAATGCCGCGACGATAATTAAGTTATAGCTCGCAAAAATGGTAGCACTCGTTGGAATCACCCCAATTTTATCGACGAAGGGATGGCCTTCTGTTGCAATGGATAACGGAATCGAGCCAGAGAATCCTGCATGCCAAATGATAAAACCAGAATACGCACTGGCAATCAGCAAACGGTAATCCACATTTTCGACACGTTTTGCCAATTCTTTTGCGAATAACGCGCCAATCACCAAGCCAAAGCCCCAGTTTATCCAGCTAGCGGCAAGGGATACCAAGGTGACCAATATAATCGCGCTACTGGGCGACTTTGCAAAGCTGGCCAGTTTACCCAGCGCTTTTTTAAATATCGGGCTACTGGCCAACACATAACCCGTGACCAGCACCAACACCATTTGCATCGAAAACGCCAGTAGTGCCCAAAACCCTTCGCCCCAAAACGCCACCATCTGTATCGGTGAGGAATCGGTCAGACCCAAGCCCATGACAAAAATAACCAAGGTCAAGATAATGACAAATAAAAATGGATCGGGTAAATATTTCTCCATTAAGCTGTTTGAGAAGCGTGTGATTCCTTTCATGTTTAAACTCCCTTTTTTATTTACATTTGCACGTCTTTCCTAAGACTAATGTTACCTCATTTCTATTTTTTTAGGGTGTTTGAATGACTATCAATAATATTAACGGCACGCCATAAGCGCTACGATAACGCACCGTATCTTGCTTATTAATCAGTAAGAATGGAAATAAAATGCATGATGCAAGAAGGAAAGATAGGAGAAGCAGCAAAGGGAGGAAGTCGCTTTGGAAAACGGTTAAAAACTAGCAGTAAAACGATGACTACTAAATGGCTTAGCATCTATAAGTAATGGTTTATTATGAATCATCTCTTCGATAAGACGCCCTGTGACTGGTCCTAATGTCAGCCCTTGATGAGCATGACCAAACGCAAACCACAAGTTATCATGTTTTGATGCAGGGCCAATCACTGGCTTCATATCTGGCATACAAGGCCTTGTCCCGCACCATGATTCAGCCTCCACGGCATCTTCAAGTGGCACAAGCTTTCTTGCATGAGTCAGCACGGCTTCTAGTTGGTCAAATTTTTTTGGCGCGTCTAAATTTGCCATTTCAGCACCCGTGGTAACTCTGATGCCTTGCTCCATTGCACCCATCACAAACCCTTCATCGACATCAAATAAGCTGTGTGAAAGGGCGTTTTTAGGTGTGATCTTAAAATGCTGATGGTAGCCACGCATAGGAAACATCGGTATGTTATAACCCAGTGGCTTGATAAGCTCAGCTGACCAAGGCCCTGCCGCTATCACGACATGCTGACAGACGTAGGTATCATCGCCGCATACAACTTGCCAGCCTTCTGCCATTTGCATAATGTCTGTCACGGTTAACTGCTTAATCTCGCCCGCCATCGCTGCAAAGCTTTTTGCATAGGCTTTTACAAGGCGACTGGGATTTTTTATTTGCCACGAGTTTTTCCAGTGGATACCGCCAATATAATCGGTAACGTTCAGATTGAGCTCTAGGGCTTGCAGCGCTACTAGCGATAGCACTTGATACTCTACGCCTTGCTCCGCAGCCTTTACGGCTTTGCTAATAGCTTTTTCAAAAGCAATCGAATGACGATGAAGCTCAATCCAGCTTATTTTACTGACCAACGCTTCTGCGCCAGCCGCTTTAATCAACGGCTCGTGCTCATTGGTACAATGCTCAATCAGCGTCGCCCATTCTTTATCGATGACTTCAACATTTTTTGGGCTGGAATGTAGCCAGTACTGAAATAAAGGGCGCTGAAAACCATAAATTGCCGACCAACGGTAGCGAATATCGGTACGGTTGTTTGGCAATACACTAAAAATCTCTTTAACACTTCGCGGAAAAGGTTTGGTATTGACCGCTTCTCTGGTGATAATGCCCGCATTACCATAGGAGGTTTCTTCTCCTGGGAGCTTTTTATCGAGTAACAGCACCTGCGCATTGTTTTTTTGCAGATGCCACGCGATAGAGGTTCCTACGATGCCTGCCCCAACTACAATCACGTCATAGCGCATATCAATACTCTTCGAGATCGTTAGACCAAAATAAAATCGTTGTCTTAAAAACTGTTACCTTAATAACAGCCAGATTTTATAACGCAATAAACTGGCCCAAATCTTCTTTTTTGGCCTTTTGAGCAACCTTTAACGCGACGGCAGCATCGAAGCTTGCCGCGCCAATCGACTTAAACAGCGTGATACCTTTATCAGCATTTAGGTCAATTTGCACTTTTTCATTGACCAAATCACTTAGCGTTCCCGTCAGCTTATCCCACGTCCAAGTACTATCAGCGTCTTCATGAGCTTGGATCAAATCACCCGCTTCATGCAAGCCGCCCTCGGCGTCATCGATAATAACAGACGTGCTGGCTTCTATCACCGAATTGCTCACTTCCTTCATCGATGCTTGATAGGCGCCAACGGCATTGATATGAGCGTCAGCTTTTATCTGCGCCGCTTCGAACAAGCCTGACGTCGCGCGCGTTGCCAAATTGATAATATCGGCGTCTTGAATCGCCGCTTCGATATCGTCACACACCGTAAAATCAACGTCCCATTGTGGGTAGTCTTTTTTAAATTTAGCTTGAAAATGATGCGCGGTCTGCTTGGTTCGGTTCCAAAGATTCACCTGTTTGATATTTGGACGTACGGTAAGAATAGCGTTGAGCTGTTCATACGCCATACCGCCCGTGCCGACCACTGCTGCCACCTGACTATCGGGATCGGCTAAATATTTAGTCGCGATGCCAGACAGCGCCGCGGTACGTACCTGGGTGATATAGACCCCATCCAAAAAGGCCAACATCTCTCCTGTGTCATTGTCGGAGACCGTGACATTGGCCATGGTTGTTGGTTTATCACGCTTAGGATTGTCTGGACAGATAGTGACCAGCTTGACGACTGCATATTCATTAGTACCGTCAAATACCACTGCCGGCATGGATAAATGGCTACCGGAGCTCTTTGTGCTACTTTCCTCAAAAGTCGGAATGACAAGGCGTTCAGGCGTTTTAACCCAAGTCGGATGCTCGCCTTGCACGTTGAGTAATTCCTCAATCGCCTCAATTGCCATCGACATGGTCAGCTGTTTTTTTACCGTATGAATGTCTAAAAATCGCATAATGTTCCTTAAACTGCCCTGTAATTTTATTATTAATAATCCCTAAATGTGACATTAAAAAAGCTAACAAGCAACCTGCTATTTATTAAAGCTTTTATCACGGTTTATAATTTTAAAATATTCTTAGCGATAAGCTTAAATGTATGACTTACAACGACGGCCATATTGGCTATGATATTTATAAAAATTTAGTCGAATTTTAACCAAGTAAATAACCACACTATGTAAATAAACATGCTATCTGATAATTTTAAGACACTGACCAGCATGGTATAAAGTCAGTCCCAACTCTGTAAAGCCCGATTTAATGCCTGCAAAAGGGATTTTCGCTTCTTCTAACGTCTTAAATGGAATAGGAATACTGTCTCTATTACCGGTCAATATATACTCCGCGAAGCATTTACCCATGAGCGTACCGGTAGTGATGCCGCGACCATTATAGGCGGTCGCGGTCAGCAAACCTTCATCGGGCTCCATCACGCGAAAGATATGATCTTGGGTAAAGCCAAAGCTACCGCACCACTCATATTGCCAATTAAAGGCAGGCAGATCTGGATAATAGCTCTCTTGCACCGCATTGGCCCACGCTTGATAAAAGGATTTTGGTTTCATCTGCGTACCACCAACTGTGCCCAATAATAGGCGATTGTCATTATCACGGCGGAAACTTGATAACGCCAAACGGGTATCCCACGCCCCTGTTTTATAAGGTAAAATGCGCTCTGCCGCCTCGCCGCTCAGTGGTTCAGAGGCGATTTGATAGTAATAAACCAAATAAAATGTTTTCTTAATTTCTGTCCATTCGCCTTCGCTATAGGCATTGGTAGCGATGATGACACGCTCAGACTTGACGCGCGCTTTGGCGGTTCTTGCATACCAATGACCGTCCACCTTTTCTAGTGTTTCAACGCCAGAATGCTCGTAGATCGTTACGCCAAGATTGGTGGCCACTTTGGCAAGCCCTCTGACATACGCCAGCGGATTGATGGTACCTGCTCGGTGGTCTAATAAGGCTTTATTAATACTGGTGGTACCGCAGTATTCATGGCATTTGCTGCCAGTCAATACCTCAACATTGGCACCGCGGCGGCGCAGCTGCTCGTATCTGATATCGACATCGATTTCACCTTTGGCATTATGGGCCATGTGAAGGTTGCCCGCTTGGGTGGCTTGGGCGTCGATATCATAGCGTTTGATTAGATCAAACACCAAACTTGGTGCTTGTCCAAGCGCTTGGGTCAAACGCTCACCGGCTGCTTCACCCAGACTGATATTCAAGTCATCAGGGCGCGCCCAAGTTCCTGCGTTCACGAGCCCAACGCTTTTTCCCGAGCCGCCACTACCGATGGTTTGGCTTTCAAGTAAGACAACTTTGACGCCTTTTTCAGCCAGATGAATAGCCGCCGACAACCCAGTATATCCGCCGCCAATAATGCACACCGCCGCTTGGGTATCGCTACTCATTTGGCTATAAGCGTCAATATTCGGCGCGGTCATGTTCCATAAACACTGCTCTTGCAACATATCATATTCCTTTATTAGCGCGCTTCATTGACAGAAAAAGCAACGTCAACCTCTTCCACCTCAGGCTCTTCGCGCGGTATAAATTTATCAAGGAACGCCCATAACAGTCCAAATAAAGGCGACAACCAACACGCAAACGCAAAAGGTGCATAGGTCAATGTTGCTATCCCAAGTGTCGCTGCCACAAAGCTACCGCCCATATTCCACGGGATAAGGGGTGACAAAAGCGTACCCGCGTCTTCGATAGAACGCGTCAAGGTCGTGCGCTTATAGCCCATATCTTTATATTTGTCTTGCAATAAACGCCCTGGCAAAACACAGGTCGTGTAAACATCACCAATCAGCGTACCGACACTCAGCACACTGCCGTACGTCGTAAAAACCAACCCCAAACGCGATTTTACGAAATGGTTAATTTTCGCCATGATGGCTTTGAGCGTACCGTAGTGCTCAAGCGCCCCAACAAAACCCAAAGCAAATATCGTTAAGCTGATCACCCATGTCATCGACATGACGCCGCCCTTTGACAATAACTGATCTACCACTTCAAAACCCGTCTCACTGACAAAGCCATTTTGTAAAACATTAAAAACATCACTCACGCCCACGCCTTGCATAAAGACGGCAATCACTGAACCTACGAGCACACCGCTTAATACGGTCGGTATCGCTGGCATTTTCATCACAGCGGCGACAATAACCACTAACGCTGGCAATAAGGTGATGATACTTAAATTGTAATTGGCCGCTAAGTTATCCTGCAATGCACGAATAGAAGACAAATCGATACTATCGTCACCATAACCCATGCCAATCCAAGCATAGAGCGCCAACGCCGTAATCATGGCGGGCACGGTCGTCGGCAGCATACCTTTGATATGATCCCAAAGGTCTACACCCGCCGCGGCTGGGGTTAAGTTAGTGGTATCTGATAACGGTGACATTTTGTCGCCAAAAAAAGCACCGGAGACGATAGCACCACCTGTTAGATGTGCGGGAATACCCAGTCCCATGCCAATTCCCATCATCGCAAGACCCACGGTACCAACCGTGCCCCACGAGGTACCCGTAGCGACAGAAATAATGGCGCAAATAAGACAGACGGAAAATAAAAACGAGGAAGGCGAGAAAATACTAAAGCCGTAGTACAGAATGGTCGGCACGGTTCCGGCGATAATCCATGCGCCGATGAGCATACCGACGCCCATCAGGATAATCATCGCTGGCAAACCGATTTTGATGACCTTTAAAAACCGCTCTTCCATACCTTGCCAACTGCGGCCACGCAGCTTCATAAACAAACCGGTGATTAAAATACCGCAGGCTAAGGGTATGTGAGGGGTGAAATCTTTGAAGACGAAAAACTGTATCATCAGAATGATGGCAGTCAATACAAGCGGCGCGATATCAAGTAAAAAGCTAGACGACGGATCATAACCGTCTATATCGGGTTTATACGTTTTATCATCGATCATAATAGTTCTACCTTCCTTAGTAGTCGTCGATGGGAGTGGCAACCAATCCTTGATTGCTTATTATTTTTGGTCCGCCAAGCTTCTATAAAGTACGCTTGGCAGTTTATTGATAAATACATCAAATTAGCAAAAGTTTGTACTCACCTTTTTATTAACCAAAGCTAATACCTTGGGCAAGTGGCAGCTCTTTTGAGTAGTTGATAGTATTGGTCTGACGGCGCATATAGACCTTCCATGCATCAGAGCCAGATTCACGGCCACCGCCGGTTTCTTTTTCACCGCCAAACGCGCCGCCAATCTCAGCGCCACTGGTACCGATATTGACATTGGCAATACCGCAATCACTACCGCGGTCACTGAGGAAAGTCTCCGCCTCACGCAAATCATTGGTAAAGACGCATGATGATAGGCCTTGCGGCACATCGTTTTGCATCTCAATCGCTTCATCAAAGTCTTGATAGGTCATGACATACAGAATCGGCGCAAATGTCTCACTTCTGGCGACATCGTTTTGCTCGTCAAACTCGACAATGGCAGGCGTTACGTAATAGGCGTTAGGATATTTATCTGCAAGGACGCGCTCGCCGCCCGTGACCGTGCCGCCTGCTTCTCGCGCTTTTTTCAACGCTACTTGCATATTATTAAAGCTGTCTTCATCGATAAGCGGACCGACCAGATTGCCCTCTAGTGGATGACCGATGCTAACGGTTTCATAAGCGGACTTGATGCGCGGTAAGATGTCGTCTTTGATAGACTCATGCACAAATAAACGGCGCAATGTCGTACAGCGCTGCCCTGCCGTCCCAACCGCGGAGAATAAAATGCCGCGTAACGCTAAGTCTAAATCGGCACTTGGTGCCAAGATCATGGCGTTGTTACCGCCAAGCTCAAGCAAGCATTTACCAAAACGATTGGCAACTTTTGGCCCGACTTCTCGGCCCATACGCGTACTGCCGGTGGCGCTCACCAAAGCAACATCTTTATGCTCAACCAAGGCGTTGCCTACATCGGTTTTACCGAGTAAGATTTGTGATAGATGGTCTGGCGCATCGCCGAATTTGGCCAAGGCTTTTTCAAACAGTGCTTGACAGGCCAAAGCGACAAGCGGGGTTTTTTCTGATGGCTTCCAAATCACTGGGTTACCGCAGACGATAGCCAGCGCGGTATTCCAAGACCAAACCGCAACGGGAAAGTTAAAGGCTGAGATGACACCAATCACCCCGAGCGGATGCCATGTCTCACGCATGTGATGGCCTGGACGCTCTGACGCAATCGTCAAACCATAAAGCTGACGCGACACCCCGACGGCAAAGTCGCAAATATCAATCATTTCTTGCACTTCGCCTAGGCCTTCTTCTTTAATCTTGCCCGCTTCAAAGGATACCAGCATGCCCAAGTCTTCTTTATGCTCGCGCAGCACTTCACCGAGCAAGCGCACCAGCTCGCCACGTCTTGGCGCAGGCACCACGCGCCACTCTTTAAAAGCTTTTTTAGCATTGGCAATCTTGGTGTTGACCTCATCAACGCTGTCCAAGGTTATGCTACCAATCACCGAGCCATCAATCGGGCTATTGACGTCAAAATCACCATTTTGATATTGCACTTCTTCGACGCCCATCGCGGCCATATACTGCTTGATCATAATCCATCCCTTTTATTAATTTATACTTCCTTGAAGACTTATTAACTTAACTTGCACCCGGCTAAGTTGCAAAATAATTAATTTCGTACTGCCATTCCTTTTTGGAATGCTCATTAATAGTTCCACTTATCTATCACTGTTTTAGATAACGCGTTTTAAAACTTTACTATTTAGTTGTCCCAAACACGCTTTGAGACTTTGCGCTTGCAGCGTTTGATAAAGTTCAAGCTCATCGTACACCTGAGCGCCCAAAGCATTCTCAAACGCTTCTTTATTAGCATTAATGCCACCACTGCTTTGCTTGCCGCTGTGTTCGTCGTTTTCATTGCCGTTTGCACTGTCGTTTGTGCTGTCGTCATGCAGATTGGACTGAAAAATCCCCGCCGCACTGACGGGTAAAAAATCCTCATAAACGATAGGTTCTAGGCGAATCATTTCTTGCTCAAGTAAATCAGTAACCACTTGCCTTGATATAGAATCATTTATACTTTCTACTTCTAAAGAATGTAGTGTCTGTTCAATGTCAGCAACGACTATATCTGCATCGCTACCAACTGCTTGATAGTAAAAATACGCCAAACCTTCATCATGCAGCGTTTGATAATCATCAGGGAACGCTGCAAATGCACTTTCTAAAACCTGATAATATTCCGAGGCGTTATCGGCATTTGGCGTCACAGCTAACTGACGGCGAGCTTGGCTAAGCAATTGGTCATACAGCGCTCTGCCTTTGGGTGTTAAAGCCACGCCGCGCTGCTCAATCTCACCAAAGCGCGCAGTATGATGCCCCGTTTCATAGCCGCCGTTAGGGTTTTTAAAGCTAACCGCTTCTTCTAACGCTTTAAAACTGGTCTGACGTAATAAAATAGGACATCTCCGTCTCGGTGGCCCTTCTATAATGGCTTTTGGTGGTATGCCTTTTGCTCGCATACCGGCTTGTACCGCATCGATATCTAAGGTTCGAGGCGTCAAATGATTGATATGCGGGCCCTTAAAACCGACGACGTCAGCAATAAGTCCGTGTTGGCTTAATAGTTGCTGATAAAGCCCTTTAGACACGGGTGTTTTGTCATGCCAGCGAAAGGTTTCTAATGCTTCTTTGATAAATTGCTTAGCGTCTTCCGCCGTCAACCCGCCCTGCTCCTCAAAGCGCTTAATTAAATTAATAACGTTATCTGTAAAGATAGTGCGCTTATCCAAAGCAACTATCGCTTCTTGTTTTAATGCTTCATCATCAATCAAATCAAGGCGCAGTAGAGAAGTAAAAACGCGAAAGGGACTTTTATTTAAAGACTGCGTGTCAAGCGCTCGAAAAGCCGTAGAATGCACAGGCACGCCAGCGGGCGCTAAATCATAGTAACCAACGGGATACATGCCCATCACCGCAAACAGTCTGCGCATCATGCTTAGCTCAGCGGCGGTGCCTAATCTAATCGCACCGTGGCGCTCCATATTTAGCCTATCAATCTCTCCGGTGTGCTCAAGTTGCTGCCTAATTTCAGGCTGCTTATTTAATACTTCAGTATTTACCTCGCTTACCAAATCAATGAGGTCACCATATAACGGCACTTCTTTTTGGTACATCTCTGACATGGCGATAGAGAAATCGTGGCGAATATCATCGCTATTGATAAAGGTAGGGTTCACAAGTATGTATCCTTTTTAATTAAGGTATTTTTTAGATAAAAACAGTCGTCTCAGAAACTCTTAGTAACTCACAAAAATTCACAGTAGCTCACAGACACTATAGCTTTGGCATTTCATTAGGAATACCGCTTAGCACCGTTTTTAAAATATCAAGACCTGCTGTTAGGGTTTCAGGCTCAATCGTCAGCGGCGGCAATAAGCGAATAATATGTCGATGCTTACCACTTGGCATCAACAGCAAGCCCTGCTTACGCGCTTGTTTTAAGACATGCGCCATCACACTTGGATGCGTGCCATAAGTTGGGTGACGCAGCTCGATACCACGCATCGCGCCAACTCCTGTCAGTCCATATAGCCATGCAGAAAGGTTTTGCTGCTGCCATTCATTGACGGTATTTTCAATGGTGTTGGCATAATGCTTAGCTGATTGCCAGGCTTCATCGTCCTGCATGATATCCAAAGTAGCATTTGCCGCCGCACACGCCACTGGATTACCTGAATAGGTTCCGCCCAAGCTCCCTTTTGGCAGACCATTCATCACGCCAGCTTTGCCGACTACCGCTCCAAGTGGTAAGCCGCCGGCGATACTTTTACCGAGCAATAGCAGGTCAGGCTCAACCCCTAAATGCATAAAGGCGAAAGGCGTACCTGTGCGACCATACCCCGACTGAATCTCATCCATGATGAGTAAGATGCCATGCTCATCACAAAAGCTGCGTAGATATTGGGCAAACGTCGCGGACAGCAGCTGAAACCCACCCTCACCTTGGACGGGCTCGACGATAATGGCACCGATATTAGCCACATCAGTCTCCACCGCAAATAGACGCTCTAAAGCCGCGATCGCCTGCTGATCGCTGATATCGTTATCAGGACTAGGAAAAGGAATATGGTAGACGCCGCCGGACAATGGCCCTAGCCCGCGCTTATAAGGCGCGACCTTACCATTTAAATTAACCGCCGCCAGTGTACGCCCATGAAAACCACCATCAAAGGCAATCACACCAGTGCGTCCGGTCTGCATACGGGCAATTTTTATGGCATTTTCGGTGGCCTCTGCGCCGCAGTTGGTGAGCATGCCCGCAAGCTCACCTTTAATAGGAATCCATTCACACAGTCTTGGCATAAAGGTTTGGTATGGCAAGTGAGCCGCGGCGTTATAAGCATAATGAATCAGCGACTGCGCTTGAGAGATAATCGCGCTGACGATATGAGGATGGCAATGACCAAGGTTTAAGACCCCAATACCGCCGACAAAATCAATATAGCAACGGTCTTTATCGTCCCAAACTTTGGCATTTTTACCTTTGGTTAAGGTCAGCGGATGCACCATCGTAAAGGCATCAGTGACGTTGTATAGCTGCTCCATGGTGGTCTCTTATCTTCCTTGATGAGAGAGTCATTTGAGCAAACTGCTCCCCTATCAGCAAACGAATAATAGTTGTGATGTCATTCCTTTTTGTCATTGCCATGTTTAACATTGACAAAAAAAACCGGCTCAAGGCCGGTGCGTTGCTGTCTTTTCAAACGGTACTTTTCAAACTTTGCTTTTTAACCTTGTTAATAGCCAAAGGATTAAAAGCTCACAGGGTTAATCACTAAAAAGTTCCAATCTGTTTTACATTACAAGATAAAATCTAAGTCTGGCGTAGGCTCCTTTGACTTAGCAAGATAAGCTGAAATCCATTCTAAAATGACCTTTATTTTATGCGAGTTGCCCATGGCTAAAGGGTAAGACATATAATAAGCTCCCCTGCCTTTTGAGGCATAGCGCCATGCTGTCACCAGAGCGCCTGATTGTAGCTCTGGCGCAACCAAACGCAGTGGCACCAATGCGATACCATAGCCAAGTAATGCCGCCGAAATAGTCGTATGAAAGGTGTCAAAGCGCGGGCCGACAAAGGTACCATCGATACGAATATCCTGCTGTCTAAAATATTCATACCAAGCGCTAGGGCGTGAGCTGAGTTGTAATAACGTGCAATTATCTATATTGCCTATATCACCCATGCATACGGCTTTGTCTGTTAAATAATCCGGATGACAGACGGCCACATTGTACTCGTCAAACAACTTAATCGACTCCATGCCGCCCCAAATCCCATCGCCATATAAAAACGCCACATCGACGTTTTGATCTTCAGAAAAAAACGGCCCAGCTAGCTCTTTAATGGTTAAATTAATCAGTGGATTCGCTGTACCAAAGCCGTTTAATGCAGGCATCAGCCAGCGCGAGCAAAATGTTGGATGCGAGACGATTTTCAGTACTTCTGAATTATCGCTGTTTGACATTAAGCTGGTGGTCGCCGCCTCAATATGTTTGAGGATTTCGAGCACTTCTAAGTAGTAAGTCTTCCCAGCCGGCGTTAAAGAGATGCGATGCGGGGTGCGATAAAACAGCGACAGATTCAGCATTTCTTCAAGCTGCGCGACTTGTTTACTGATAGCGCTTTGCGTCATATGCATCTCTTGCGCCGCATTGGTAAAGCTTAAATGCCGCGCCGCTGTCTCAAAGCATTGTAGCGCTGTGGTCGAAGGATACCTTCTAAAAGCAAGTGGGGTTTTATTATCGGGATTCATAATGTATTTTTTTTAGTTACTTATAAATTATTTTAAAGAATATATGATACACAGATTGACAAACCTTTACCTTTATTCACCTGAATTTTTTAAGTTTCTTTATTATATTTAGGCATACTGTCAGTTTAATTATCAGGTTTTTCAATAATCAAGCATAGACGAATAAACCGCTAATCTGGCTCAATCTTATTATAATCGGACAATCAAAAACAATAACAAGGATATAAAAATGAAAACATCAGTCACGCCTAAAAAGCTGCAAAACAAACTATGGATAGCCTTATTAGCCAGTGTGATTGGGCTTAGCGCTTGCAGCAACGAAAGAGAAGATGCAACGGATGTTAGTACAGAGCCTGACACTGCCGACATGACCACGACCAATGACAACGTCCAGTCTACCGATACGCAAGCTGACGAAATGGCGCCTGTAGCCACTACGACAGACAACGAAACCTCGACCACCACGGCGACCACCTCTACAGACACTACCGCCACCTCTACTGACGCGACCGAGAATGATGGAGATCAAACCTATTATTCTGGCGTAGATGGTACAGAAGATGAAGAAAAAGGCGTTGATGCTGTGGTTGTCAATGAAAACAATCCAAACCTCGATCAAACACCGGCAGAGGGCGTGCAATAAATTTGGGCTTGGCAAACCGCATCGCTATACGCAATAAATAAACCGCACAGCAACAGAGACATAAAATAAGCGAGACCATCATGGTTCTCGCTTATTTTATGTCTAATATCTTTTATCCAATCATATTAAATAGCTTAATTATCAATCTTTGCGCCTATGCTTTGGCTTAAAGGGTTTGGAGAATTGCAAAATGATAAATCCAACGACTGATAGGATAATGGCAATTTCATAGCGCCCATAGGCGACCGAGATACCAATTGCCGCTGTATTCCATAGCCCAGCGGCGGTTGCCGTGCCTTTTGCCCCATTCTCGTTTTTAAAAATAGCCCCACCACCAATAAAACCCATACCAGTTATGATGGCATACATGATACGAGCTTCTGCGTCCGAGCCTTGATAAATATCCATACCTACCAACATAAAAGCGCACGAGGCAATCGTCACCAAAGGAAAGGTTCTGAGTCCCGCACCATTGTCTTCAAGCTCACGATTAAGGGCAATCGGCAGCGACAGTATAAAAGCAATGCCAAGCTGAAAGGCATGGTAGGTTAAAATCTTCATACTGATATCAAATGCAAACATAGCTATCGCCTAAAAGTCCGTTTAAAGGGTCATCAATCTTATTTAAAACCCAGTCTCTTCAGACTAAGTTAAAAACTGCTTACCTATCAAATATTTTATACTATATAAAGATATTACAAGAACTAATCCTAAAGCTAAATAACATTTAGTGAAGAAAGGTAAGTTTTAAAAAACCGTTACGCAAATTCATCAATCCATAAATTGAATAATTACGAGCAAAGTACTGTAATAGTTTAAGTGAATAGTGGTTGTTTTTATTTTACGAGCTTTAATAAAAAAAAGGAGGCAGGCGTGACCGATAGTTGTGCAAAATTACTCGCTGATAAAGGATTGACGGTGGTCTTTATTGAAAGCGCGACCGCGGGCTACTTAGCGCATCTCTTTTCTGTCAGTCCATATTCTGGTGATGTATTGATGGGAGGCCTAGTATGTTATGACGTTTCGATAAAAAAGCAGGTATTAAAAGTACCTAGCCAATTAATTGAGGACTGTACGCCTGAGTCGTTAGAAGTGACGCGTGAGCTGGTCATCAAAGCCAAAAAAATGTTTGAGGCCGACTTACATGTTGCCTGTACGGGGCTATTAAAGCCTGGCGGCTCTGAAACCGAAGAAAAACCCGTCGGCACGTTTTTTTATTGTATCGGCTATCAAGGCGAGATTTATGATTTTCGCAGCCTGTGCCACGGCGCTCCTGAGCAAAAGCTACGCAGTATAAACAGCCTTATTTGCAAAAGTATTATTGAGGTGGTCACCAGTCATACTACTTAATTTACAAACTTGGTTTTGAGCGCTTTCGCCCATCCTTTGGAGTGCTGACAACGCTTGCACCTCTCATTTGCCACTTCGATATATTGTACATAACCGCAGTGCATGCAAGCATAGGGATGACCGCTTTCTAATACCGTTGCTTTTTTAAATTCTTTAGGAAAAATAGGCAGTCCATACTGCGTTTTCTCAGGCTCAAATAATAACACGCTAAAATCACCATCTGTTTCGAGCAACCCTACTTGAACTTGGCCTAAATGACGCACGCCTTTTTGGCGCATTTCTGAAAAGAACTCATCGTGCGACATTTTGCCCTTTTTGACGTCCTCTAAGACCAATAAACCATCCTCGACAATACAAGTCGGCTTACCTTCTAAGATAAGCTCAAAAATTTTGTACCTTGTCGAGCACCAAGTAAAAAACCGATAAAGTAGCAAGACAATACTCATAATAAGCACTGCTTGAATCAGCGGCAAATCTTCTGTAAACATCGGGTCGCCTGCGATAGAGCCCAATGACAAAATAATGGTTAATTCAAAAATAGAGAGTTGGCGGATGCCGCGTTTGCCCGTAAAGCGTAATAATAAAATAATCAGGCAAAACATGATGATAGTACGTATGGCAATTTCTGCCGCAAAAGACCAGGTGGTGTCATAAATAAAAATACTGAACCAATCCATATTATTTTTCCATTATTCTTTTTTATCGTGTTATTTCTCTAAGTATGAGTATATTAAAAAAACGACTGCTCCGCTGTATAGTGCGTTTGTTATTGCTGTATAGGCTTGTAAAATTTTTAATTAAAAAAGGCTGCTAACGCTGTGGTAAATATAGCGCTAACAACCTTGTGAATTGACAGTATGACTAATGTGATCTGATTAAGATTTCTTGTCTAACATCACTTAACATTGCTTAACTGGGCTTACGTGCCAACATGGTAGTAAACTGTAATTGCGCGCCGTTATGCATGGTGCCGACGTCTTCATTATATTTAATCAACTCCCAGCCCTGATACATGTCGCGTAATTGCCCTTCGTTTAGAGTAAACGGGAAATTAACCGGACATGGATAGGCTTGAGTGTTCATGGCACAAACAATCAAATTATAACCACCAGCCAGCGTATGCGCCTGCATATCGGCAATGACAGCGTCAACGCGCGCGGGATCAAGGAACATCAGGGTCACCGTACAGCTGATAAAACCATAATCGGCATCAAGGCTGGCACGATTGATATCGTACACTTCGGCTTTGAGGTTTGTAAGTCCTTCTTGTTCAACAATGTCTTGTAGCATATTGATAGCGCTAGGATTGGCATCTATCGCCGTCACATTAAACCCAAGTTGGTTAAGATATAAAGCATTGCGCCCATTTGAGCAGCCCATATCGAGCGCATCGCACGGCTCAATAATCTGGCACGCTTCTACGACTTCACTATGAGCAGGATTCAAGCCGTAGCGGCTATTGAGATCAACGGTCATGGCAACCTCTTATATGTAATTGAGAGATTTTATCATAGCACTAATGACAATCGATGAAAGCGGCAGGAAAAACCACCACGTCATCTTTTTCTTGCCAGGGCGCAAACTTAGTCATCGCTTGCAAAAAAAGCGGATGGGAGAGCCAGTCTTGTAACCAGCGCTGCAAATTTGGATAAGGTAAATCGTAAAAAACCTTGCGATTCACATGCGCAAATTGACGGACAAACGGCATGATACCGATATCAGCGATGGTTATACTCTCTCCTAGTAAATAAGGATTTTTGATTAATAACTCCTCTAACATTTGTAAAAAAGCTTCACCCCGTTGTCGATACTCTGCTTGGCTCATCTCAAGATGCCGGTCGGCGTATTTATAGCGATCGAGCCAATATTTAAACTCATTGTCGTTTTTATCAATCAGCGTATTTGCTTGTGGCAGAGTCTGGGCAGCAAGCAACCCTTGCGCATCTTGCTGTTCAAGCGCCCATGTCATTATCTCTCTACTCTCTTCAATCACTGTGCCATTTAAAAGCTGCAGCACAGGCACCGTACCTTTGGGGCTAATCACGAGCATTTGCGGCGGCTTATTTTTTAATGTTATCTCGCGCAGCTCGACCTGCAGCCCCGCAAACAACAACCCAAGACGAGCGCGCATGGCATAAGGACAGCGACGAAAAGAATACAGATGAGGATAAGGGGAAGTCAAGGGAGTCATAGAGAGGTTTCGCAGTTTGATTAATCTTTATCGTTTTAGGCTTAAAAGTTATTATGTATAGCTTGGCTTATCATAACAATGACCACACTTGCCTTCAATGGTAGGCTTTAATTTTAAAAATTTTTACTTAATACAAAAAAGCCTCGCTATCATAAAAGGATAGAGAGGCTTATGTTTAAGATGATTTTTAATATGACATTTAATTTAAAGCAATGTAAGGATAGTTTTTTGAAATAATGATTTTATTTTTGCTTAGGTTATTACACACTTTTAGATTTTGGTAAGTCGTACGCGATTCTCTCGACCTCTTTATCTTGCAGTTCCATAATCAAGCAATAGCCTTTTATAGCGCCATCGTACGGCACGTTAGATCCACGCTCTTGATAATGCGTGCGGATACGCTCTTTAATAATGCTTTTACGCGCAGCGTCATCCAGTTTGGCAAATCCGCTTGGCAAATCTACCTGAGTCCAAAGTGCAGCGCCCCAACGAGACAACCAATTGGCGTTGTCATCAAACTTAAAATCAACATCGGCGTATAAACGATATCGAGGTTGCGGCGCAGCACCCTGTGCTATTTCATCTTTAATCTGAGCAATATCTTCTGCAAATGGCTCATAAGGCAAATCGAGTACCGAAAATAACTTTGCTAAAAACTCTTCGGCGCTAAAGTATTTATCCATATAGCTGCCGTCAAGGCCAAGATGCTTATTGGACAGCACATGACGCAGGCGTTCGCAAGCAGGCATGGTATGCTTTAGTGGGTAACCCATGGTTTTGACAATATATTGCGCGCGATATTCTAACGTATCTATTTGCGCGATGACGTATTGTGCGAGAGGATGGCACGGCTGAAAACGGCGGGTAAATTTGGATGGCTGGGCAGATTGGCTCATGATGATGAAGACCTTATATTCCTATAACTCCGACGAAAAAGTATAAAATCAGGCACAAATGAGGATGTCGGAGTACAGGCTCATGCGCTTTACCAGGATTGTTTTATATCGTGCTGGAAGTTGCAAGGTTTGTACGCTGCCACCAATTGCAATCATGATGATTTGCAATAAATGACGAGGACAAAACTGTTAAACCCACGATAGTTTATTCAATGATGATAGCACATCAGCCCATAGAAAATAAATACGCGATCATGACTTCTTTTTAATCAGCAAATATCCTAATCTTCACCATGATACGTCGCCTCATCCATCCAAACGATAGGGTCTTCACACAGATGTACCAAGTGATACCAAATATCACTACTGCGAGCGATACGGTGATGACCGCCGTCAAAATAATCGACTTCCCAGCTATCCGGCAGATTAACCAAAGTTCGCCTAGCGACCGCCACATCCAAGCTTTCATCGTCGACTTCCACCATCACTCGCATCATCTCAGTATTTGAGGTCGGAAACGACAATTTCATATCGGCTACGGCGGGAATACGATCCGCTAAAACATCACTTGGATAAATACACGGCGCAATTAAGAGCGCCCGCAAGTTATATTTATGGGAAAAATGATTGGCAAACCAAGCGCCAAGCGAATGCCCTGCCAACACCACGCGTGGATACTCTTGCATTTTTTCTTGAATTAAAGCATCGTAAATCTTAAAAATTTCTGCAAAATTTTCGCGGTAATTGACCGTTTGACAATATTTCGGCTCGCGCTTGATACACGTGTATTTACTGGTCTCGCAACTTGAATCGAGACCATGGAAAAACAGTAAAAACGTGTCGTTATTTTCGATAGGAAACATCATAGCTTTCTCCTTTTATCATTATTTTTTAGTATTATTTTTAATAATTTTATCTATTGTTTAAACCGCTTTTTGATTGGCAATTTGCGCTTGGTATAAACACAAAATCTCCTCACAAGCCTGCATTGAGAGATTCTTTGCAAAGCCCTTACCAAACCAAAAATCATAAACCGCTTGGATAATGGATTTTACCGCCTCAGCATCTTTTGGTTTTTGCGCTGTTAATTTACGCGCAATATCTTTTGCTTGAATATCGGACTCATTGTAGGGCGCACTCCAGCCTACACAATAGCGATAGAGCACATCATTAATAGCCAAGATAAATATAGCGTCAGCCACGCCATACTGTTCAATAAATTGCTCTAACATCGAACAGCGCTCGTCATAGAGTAAAGGCTCTATCGGCATCTCATTGCGCTCAGTCACATACTCACTGCTCACTACGTGCGAGGGCTTGCTAAAATCCTCCCACAGCAATGGATAAGATCCGCCAATTCCGCCCTTCTCCACCACATTAAAGCGCCAAATGCCATAATGCGTATCAATGCCTTTGGTATCAATGCCCTTATAAGGCACATCGATAAACCACTGCATCAGCGCATCGCTATCATAAATGACATGCGTACTGCCAATACGCACCGCTTGTTTCGGTAAAACGTCCGTATATAAATACTCGATATCATCGCTATAAAGTTTTGCCTTTTCTACGTTTTCAGCACTGACATCACCGAGCTTAGCCCTTGCCTCACCTATGTTTCGGCACAGCCGAAACGGCGCGACAAAGCTCAAGGTATCATCGGTATTATTGACAAAATATACATCATCTTCATAATTGTTTATCGAAACCGTCTCAAGATAAAATAATGGGCTTTTACGTACCCGCCCTTTCTCATCATTCGCCAATGCCGTTATTCCAGATAGTTTTGCGCCATCCGACCACTGCACATTGTCTATACGTTTTTGCTCAAATTGATAGGTTAACTTTGTCATCGTTTTATCCTTATTATTTTGGCATCCAGTTTTGATTTTTGATTGCTTATCGCATTATTTTCTATATTTTTATTTCGTATTTTCTTTGGATTCTTTTAAGCGCAATTTTAAGCCAGCCGAGTCTGTTCGCCATTTGCTTAAATAACGTTATTGGCTATAAAATTAGTGAAGTTAATTGGTTTTATAATGTAAGATTGGGTGTTTTTTATAATTGTTTAGCCGTAGTTTCTCATTATCGTCGCGCTATTTTTTAGCGTTATAAATTTTAAAAAACTAACATTAACAGGTGTTTTTCTGTTCAGTTATTTTGCTTATTAATCAATATTTTTTTGGGGGTTTAGGTTTGGATTTGTGCAGGCGTGATTGTTTAGGATTAAACGAAAATAACATTATTCAAAATGTTTGCTAAAGACAACTCAGTTAAAAAGTGAAGCGTTGCGCCCCGAGGGTTAACGGTTTGTCCTGTTATTTTTGCCTGACTCAATAACTATAATATAAAAACTGAT